>JAYSRI010000489.1:0-2640 GCA_043721175.1 Alphaproteobacteria bacterium | reverse complement strand
GCGTCGCGTTGCGCTGCGAGAAAACCGAGCGCAATTACCGCTCCATCGTCAGTATCGCCACCGCACTATGCCTGATCAAACTCGTCCACACGGCCTAAGATAATACGCTTCCTAATACTCACAAAGGCCAATGTTCGCAGAGCGACTTTGGTAAGTCGCGATCCGTCACAGTTTTGCGACCATCAGCTGCGTCATCTCAATGGGCACTTAGTATCAATTCACTCAACCTTGTCGCGACCAAAGTTTGGCGCATCACTATCTTGACCTGCCTCAATGACTTCGCGTCGCATCCGACGCGCCCGCTCAAATGTTGAAAACAATGTATCCCCATCGCCCCAACGAATAGCGCGGCGTAGCGCCGTCAGGTCTTCCGAAAAGCGACCCAGCAAATCCAAAACCGCCTCGCGATTGAGTAAAAAAACATCGCGCCACATGGTAGGATCTGACGCGGCGATACGGGTAAAATCTCGAAAGCCACCTGCCGAGTATTTGATCACTTCACTGTCAGTTACAGATTCGACATCTTCAGCTGTCGCAACAACGCAAAATGCAATCAAGTGGGGCAAATGACTGGTCATAGCCAGAACCATATCATGACGTGCAGGCTCCATAAGCTCGACTTGACTACCCAGCGCTTGCCAAAAAACGGTCAAATTATCGACGGCTGCTAGATATTCCGGTGCTTGATTGGCTAGTGGTGTCAGGATTGTCCAACGCTTGTTAAAAAGGGTCGCAAACCCCGCTTCCGGCCCAGATTTTTCTGTGCCCGCAATGGGGTGCCCTGGAACTAGGCGGACGTGGCTTGGCAAAACTTCTTGCAATTGCAGCACAACGGCGGCCTTTACTGAGCCAACATCGGTGACGATAGCGCCGTCCTTCAAATGCGCGGCGATGGCTTGCCCTACCTCGCCCATCGCACCCGCAGGAACGCACAAAACCACTAGGTCCGCGTTGCCAACAGCTTCTTCAATCGACGCACGTACTTTTCCAAATCCAAGCGCAGATGCGCGCGTGCGGACATCTTCATCACGGTCAAATAGCGATATCGTCAAATCAAGATTATTATTTTTGGCCGCCAAGGCAATCGACGACCCGATCAATCCTATCCCAATGATGGCTATGTTGCGGATACCGGGAATAGGTGTCATGCGCGCACAAACTCACGCAAGGCTTCAACCAATAATCGATTAGGCTCCTCGAGGCCAACCGAAATGCGCAGATACTCGCCAAGACCGTAAGCGCCGACACCACGCACAATCAAGCCGTGCTCGCGCAAGTGCGCATCGGCGTCGCTCGCCGTTTTTCCCGCCGTGACAGGAAACTTGACCAACAAAAAGTTGCCTACGCTGGGTGTGACTTCGAGGCCTAAACCAATAATTTCCTTGCTCAGCCAATCAAGCCAAATGGCATTGAAATCAGCGCTTTTTTGCGCAAACTCTTGATCCAACACCGCTGCTGTTGCTGCCGCCAACGGTGGTCCACCGATGTTGAACGGACCACGAACACGGTTGAGCGCATCAATCACAATCTGGGGGCCATAGCACCAGCCCACGCGGGCAGATGCCAAACCATGTATTTTGGAAAATGTCCGCGTCATCAAAACGTTGCTAGCTTCCGCCGCTAGCTCTAAGCCCGACGAATAATCATTGGCCCGAACATATTCAGCATAAGCGCCATCTAGCACCAGTAACACGTGCGCAGGTAACCCCGCATGCAGTGCTTTAATCGTTTCAAACGGCAAATAGGTTCCTGTTGGATTATTTGGATTGGCGAGAAACACGATCTTGGTCTTTTCCGTCACGCAATTCAGGATGGAACTGACATCGGCGGTAAGGTCTGTTTCAGGTGCTGAAATACAAATCGCACCCGCTTGTTGAGCCGTTAGCCGGTAGACCAAGAACCCGTGCGCCGATTGCACGATTTCATCGCCTTGATCCAAGAATGCACGACCGAGCAGCTGGAAAATCTCGTCCGAGCCGTTGCCGCACATAATCCTGTTAGCGTCTAGTCCGTATCGACCTGCGAGGGCTTGGCGCAGCGCCTCATGGGCACCATCGGGATAAGATGCCAAATCCTTGGCGGCAGCGATATAGGCATCACTGGCAGCGGGACTGCATCCCATTGGATTTTCATTGGACGATAACTTCCAGGGCTTTGCAAAACCCGGAACACTAGCTTCACCGCCTTTATAAGGAACGATATCGAGAATACCGGGGAGAGGTGCTGGGGTCACAGGGTTATCAATCTTTTAGGTGGATGCCGTGGGCAAGTTTACCTATGTGCGATGACCCTTGAGCGCCGATTGGTCAAGGACTTTGGACTGATGAAATCGATCAACGTGCGCAGTTACCGTGCAATGTTGAAGCGCTTAAAGAGCGTTTCGATCTCTTTGGAGCGAAGTTGCGCGACATCCTATTGCGAGAGCGGGCTTGTTTTATACCAACGGCCCAATGAAATGACCGATGATCATTTTCACGCTGATGGATGGCGACTCATTAAAGTCGCCGTCTGATCGCTGAACAACTATTTCTCACATATGCGTTGACGCGCAAAGCGACTTTGGTTCGCCGCGGGCCGGATTCAGTCACGGGGTTAGTTAGAGGATAAGTTTAGGGGTAAGGCGCAGGCCACTCCATTCAA
>JAYSRI010000488.1:0-6695 GCA_043721175.1 Alphaproteobacteria bacterium | reverse complement strand
CATCGCATAGCAGAGCAAAGCGTCAGTCTCATTGGTATGCCCGGTCGCTTTGCAATCGACGCCAGCTTGCCTCAACTCTTGCAATCCCAACCGATCATTCTGCCAACTAAGGACAGCAGCATCCGAACCAGTTTTGATGCGCTGATCCACCAATTGGGTATAAGCCCGCAAATTGCCGCCGAAGTCGACGATATGGCGATGATGAGATTGCTAGCTCGAGAAGGCGTCGGGCTTGCGGTGTTACCACCGATTGTGGTGCAAGATGAGCTGTCAGCGGGCATTCTCGTCGAGGTGGCCCAACTTCCCAGCATCAGCGAAACGTTCTTCGCCGTGGTCCTAGAGCGCCGCTTCCCAAACCCGCTGTTAGGCTTGGTGTTGAACCCGGTCAGGACCTGACTGAGCGCGGTCACGTTTCACCCCAGAATATTCACTGCCCGCGCCGCAACAATCGCAACGGTTGTGAGTGAAACACCTGCCTGCACCATCATTAACGCCTTTGCCCGTCCGCTCAGTGGTAAAGCGTCAGTCGGGGAGAAGGCGCTAGCGTTGGTAAACGACACAAAAAGATAGTCGATGAAGCGCGGTGTCCATGGCACCATGAGGCGCTCTGGCAATGTCATATTGGCAAACAGAAAATCGGGGCCGAGTTGGGTTGATGTCTCGCGAACCGACGGCCCGCCGCGATCAAGCTCCCAATAGCACAGCGCAAAACAGACCATGTTGCTGACCCAAAGTATGGCTGCATCATCGAGCAATTGCGCCCCGTCAGCTGTCTCGATAGCTAACAATGACTTGATCAGTAAAACCAAAGTCACAAGGTTCAATAAGGTGATGACGCCAACCAAGAAGATACTCAGTGCACGAACAACTTTACTTGTGCCTGTTATGGCTTCCAATGTGCGCGACGCTTGGAGATGGCTGCGTCGGTCCTTGATAGAGGCAAATGCCAGCACCACTAACAAACCAAACTCGACGGCTGGCAGCACCCAATTTGGAAGGTCTGCCAAGCCTGGCTGCAACCCATTGTGCAACACCAGTTGAATGATAATCACACAAGCAAGCGCACCGCGCGCATACCAGTAGTCGGGGTGGGGCTGGAGCGTTGGTAGTGGGTTAGGTATCAAACCCGTCGTGTCATTGTTCATGTGTGCGGGGTCTTCTCTGACATTAACGCTGGTGAGGGCGATGCGCGTGCGCAATAGATAGGCGGCAGTTTTGTTTGGTAGATTTTACTAGACTGTCACGATGCGCAGCGCCACGTATCATTATCGATCTGACCAGTGGCGCTAAAGATTTCTGACAATTTGCATGCCGTTGGCTTAGGTCCAGATTATGTCCCAAGAAAAAGACAACGCTTCCAATGAAGGCGATCCAGTGTTTGCGGCGGGACGCAGCGGTCAGTTTGGCTGGCGGCTCGCTTGGTTAGAGCTTGCCCCGCCATTGGCAGCGATTTTGGCCTTTGGGGCTGGTATCGCGCTGTTGTCATCAGCGGCACAACCAGCTATTCCAGATCGCTTGCAGGCTTTGCTAGAGGTTTGGCCCTTGGCTGCGATTGAGTTGTCGCACTTTTTGGCATCCATAGTTGGCGTCCTGCTATTGTTAGTCGCTGGAGGGCTCTGGCGTAGACTGGACGGCGCACACACTCTGGCGCTTGTGCTTTTGGTATTAGGAGCAGGCTTTTCGCTTTTGAAGGCGCTGGACTTTGAAGAAGCGACATTGCTATCCCTTACGGCCAGCATTCTTGCCCTATCGCGCCCTGCTTTCTTTCGTCATTCGCAACTGACAGTTGGCTTGTTTGTCGGGCCTTGGATGATCGGCGTGATTGCCACTTTGGGTTTGATTATCTGGTTGATGTTGAGCGCTTATCAACATGTTGATTACAGCGATGATCTTTGGTGGACGATGTTGCGTGATCAAGACATCGCGCGGTCCATGCGGGCCTTAGGCGGAGCTGTGATTGCAGCGCTGTTGGCCTTTGTTTGGCTGGCACTGCATCCATACCGACACGCACCAACCAGCCAGCAAATCACAAACGACTTTGCCAAGGCAAAAACAATCTTTGCCGAGGCGCAACATGCACATGGCGAAGCCAATCTCATGTTTATTGGCGATAAACGATTTGTATTCACGTCAAGTGGCAACAGCTTTGTTATGTATCGCCCGCGCGGTGCATTGTGGATAGCGATGGGCGACCCTGTAGGGCTAGCGAGCGAACGGTTGGAAGCACTCGCCAGTTTTCATGCCGCTGCAGACGCAGCTAGTGCCAGTCCGGTCATTTATGCGGCATCTGCCGATTTGCTTCCAGCGTTAATTGACCTTGGTTACGCTGTTCGCAAGATTGGCGAGACGGCGGTCGTGACGCTTGCCAGCTTTTCTCTGGAAGGACCTGCGCGCGCCAAATTGCGCCAGGCCAAAAACCGCCTCGCCCGCGAGGGCTGGTGCGTTGAGGTTGTGTCGCCCGGTGACCATGTTGATTGGGCGGCGCTGAAGCATGTATCTGACGCTTGGTTGGCTCGTCACAAGGGAAGCGAGAAAGCATTTTCATTGGGCCGTTTTGAGCGCGCTTATCTGGAGCGATTTCCGATTGCGGTTGCAATGAAAGACGATGGAAATCCGGTCGCCTTCGCAAGCCTTTGGCCGACACCTGACAAAGGTGACATCGCGGTTGACCTTATGCGATTTAGCGACGAGGCACCCAATGGCATTATGGATTTTTTATTTGTGGGCGTGATGGAATGGGCCAAAGCAGAAGGCTATGCGCGCCTTGATATTGGCATGACGCCGCTGGCGGGGCTTTCGGCCACCCGCTATGCGTCAATCTTCAGTAAAATCGGCGCTTCAATTTATGAAGCGGGGGAGGCGTTTTATGGCTTCCGTGGTCTTAGAACTTACAAAGCCAAATTTGCGCCCGACTGGAACCCCGTCTTCATTGCGGCACCCGGTCATGTGTCGCTGCCTATGGCGCTTGCAGGTGCAGCACTTTTAACGTCAGGGGGATGGCTAGGGATTTTGAGAAAGTAGAGTCCCTAAAATGAGGCAACCGCACATGGAAAAAGAACAAACAGCCGCACTCGCAAAAGTCCCGGCTGTGACAATTGGCTTTTGGGTCATCAAAATTCTCGCGACGACTTTGGGTGAGACCGCGGGTGATAGCGTTTCCATGTCTTGGCTGGGTGAAACTACCGCCAATGCGCCAACATCATTTTGGCAGGGTGGCTATCTTCTGGGCACTGCGATTTTCGTGGCCATATTGGCAATACTTGTCTTCGTTCAAATCCGAGCAAAGCGGTTTCATCCATGGCTGTACTGGGCAACAATTATCGCTTCGACGACGGCTGGCACGACCATGGCCGACTTTGCCACCCGCTCCTTAGGCATAGGTTATTCGGGCGGCTCAATCTTGCTATTCGCACTTGTTCTTGGCTCTTTGCTGATCTGGTATCGTGCACTGGGCTCAATTTCGGTCAGCTCCGTGCACGAACCAAGGGCGGAAATTTTCTACTGGATCACTATTACTGCATCACAGACACTCGGCACGGCTCTTGGTGACTGGATTGCCGATGGCCCACTCGGATATTTGGGGTCGGCACTCATTTTTGGCGGGTTTCTAGCACTCTTGGCCGTCGCCTATTATCGCACGACAATCAGCCGCGTTGCGCTTTTTTGGGCAGCATTCATCCTAACAAGGCCACTTGGTGCCGTTGTAGGCGATTTTCTTGACAAGCCACTCGCCAAAGGAGGGCTTGAGCTGAGCCGTGTTGGTGCCTCGCTTGTGTTGCTCGTAGCAATTGCAGCGTGGATTTTAGTCGTAAGGCAACGGGCTGCCCGGGTCGCGTAAACCGAACTCTTTGGCTGCTAGAATGAGCAATGAGATAAAACGGCGTCAACGATAAAGGAGATTGATCACATCGCCGCGCGTATCAAGGTCCGTCAAAGATGCCACAATCACAGCAGACTCAAGTTCTCAAGTCATTGCTTTACCTGCCTCGACCATTGCGATGAAATGGGATCATCGGTTGGCATTCAGCCAAAGGCATCGCCACCTTTGGTGTAGAAACATACATCTACTGGACTTGTCTTATTGTCATGCTCCCGTGTTGGTGATTTGCATCTCACCACACCGGAACGGAAGCGTTACAAGTCCTACGAGAAAATCAAGATGCTAACCTAAAACTCTGGCACAATATCCGTGACTTCCAATTTGAGCCGCTTGCTCTAAATTATAAGTATGCCGATCTTGATCACCCTTGGAATTCTAGCACTTTTAGCGTTGGTTTTCGGCCCTCAGTATTGGGTTAAAAGCGTTATGGCACGCCACTCCGCCGATAGACCGGATTTACCCGGCAGTGGGGGCGAACTTGCCCGCCACTTGCTTGATGAAGCAGGCCTGGCAGATGTCGGCCTAGAAGAAACCCCTACAGGAACGGACCACTATGACCCGATTACCCGAGTTGTGCGGCTGTCGCCAAACAACCTCACCGGCCGCTCTGTAACGGCTGTGGCAGTGGCCGCCCATGAAGTTGGTCACGCCGTCCAGCACCGCGATGGTGACCTATTCTTGGTAACACGCACCAAATGGGCAGGGGGGCTGGCAGGGCTCGACAAAGTGGCATTCTGGATGCTGATGTCTATTCCTTTGATTGGCATCATCATCAAATCGCCAGCAATTGCCATGCTGCAAATTGGTGCCATTGTCGCGCTTATGAGCGGGCGGGTGTTGATGCATGTCCTGACATTGCCGATGGAAATTGATGCCAGTTTCAAGCGCGCCTTACCTGTCTTGGAAAATGGCGGCTTCCTGCATGAAGACGATCTCGCCAGCGCCCGCCAAGTGCTAAAGGCTGCTGCAGGGACTTATGTCGCCAGCGCTTTGGCCACTTTGCTGGATGTGATCCGCTGGATTCGGTAAACGCCAAATGCCTCGTCGTTGATATCAGCTTTGCTATACTCAAGCTGATGCACTTAAAGGCAAAGCTTGGCGCCTTCCCGCCCGAAACATAGCGACATGCTCCTACTTGGCGGCAGCCCTGGATTGTTTACCCAAGCGCGTCAACCGGACAAGAACCACAACTGCGACCCCGATCAAGACAATGGACAGGATCGGCCGGACAACAAACCAAGCGATCGCAATTACGATCAAGGCCATTATGCTGCCCAGTCCAAGTGCCACCAAACCACTGGCGGACCCTAGAACCGAAGCAACAAAAGGTATCACGTTGCCGAGTGCCTTGAGAGGACCCATGAGCAAGCCAAATCCGCCGACGCATAGGATAGTTCCAAGGACGCGCAGCACCCAAGTCAAAATACCCTCGTTGCTTTTGGCCTCATTGACCATTGCCTCTTTGGCTTGAATAGAGGGAGTTGCCAGCAAGACTTCAAAGCTGCCTTTTCCTGACGCCCACGGCGCAAAGCCAGAGCCGATTTGAGCGGCCATAACTGACAGATTGCCAGTTGGCGTGGACGTGTATGTCACTTTCAGATCGCCAAGTTTTGGCGCGTCAGCAGTGCCTGTACCTTTGAAAAGACCAGTCGCCGTTTTACTCCAGCCCGTGGGGGCAGCATCTGGCACAAAGGGCGTTTCGGTGGCGAGCAAATCAATAATTTGAGATGAAAGCGTGTACCCACCCAGTTTCGCATCGACAGCTACGCTCCTAAAAGTCTGCATCGGCATATCCGGATTTACGTGGCCTTCTGGCCGCTTAAAGTCAGCCGAAGCGACGGGGCCTTCATGCCACTTTTGCGTATAGGTCGTAGTCGTTGTTGTTTCTTGGGTGCCACCAACTTTGTCTTTGGTGCTGGTTTCATTGGTCTCGACCCATTGGAACATTTCGACTTTGCGTGCGACTGCCAAGGCGCCCGGAATTGCCACGGCCAAGGCTTCGTCCACAATTGGGCTATTGGTTGTCGACTGCCCTGTCACATGTACAAGCTTGCCCTCATTGACGGGAAGAACTTGAGCGTTGACCACGCTAACAGCGGCTTTTACCGCAGCGTTCAAACCCCGCGATGCATCGACTGCGCGACCTTCGTTCCAAAATAGCAAGACGGGCGCGACGATGAGAAAGACAAAGCCTATTAAAACGCCAACAAAGCTGTCGCCTAGGCGTTGAAAATAGTTGCGTGACGTGGTGGTGGTGAATTGATCTGACATGGGCTTGGCTCGTTGCGTTAAAGTGGTCGGCAGGAAATTGTGGTGGACAGGGGGCCGCCCACCACAGACCGGGCTTGAATTGTGTTACAGGCTATCTTGGCTTGGCGCTGTTGCGTCCGCCGCCTGTTCCATAAGCGGCGACGGCGTAGAAGCAGGCTCCCGTGCTGCACGAAGCCATCGTAATCGTGGCACGATAGCGCCCCGAACGTCGTGCTGTGTGGCTGGCCACGGGCTTATCGTCTGTCAGCACATCTTCGGCCACTTCATTGCCAGCTGGATCATACATGGTGATGTCCAAATCGCTGCAATCATTGTCGCACACGCCAAGGATCGTATAACTGCGACCCGCGACCAATTGGAAGCTGTAGTTAATGGTACCGCCCTCATCGAGAGAGCCCCCCAATGGGCCACGCACGAGGGTCTGACCTGCGGGCAGATATTGGCTGCGCGACTGGCGCAATTGCTCGTCAAGCTGGCGGTTATATTCTGATGTTTGGGCAACCACTTGGCTAGGGGAGGCAATGGTTGTGGCTGTTAGGCCCAA
>JAYSRI010000487.1:0-2649 GCA_043721175.1 Alphaproteobacteria bacterium | reverse complement strand
AACGACAGGCCTCCAATCCCAAACAGCCCGGCTACGTTCTTCGAACTGCGCCGCGGCAGCCTTCGCGCTGCGTCTTCGTCTCGCTCGCCTTTGGCTCGCCGAGCCGTAGCGCGCAGCGCGAAGGCTGGTGGGTCGTGTAGGACTCGAACCTACAACCAGACCGTTATGAGCGGTCGGCTCTAACCATTGAGCTAACGACCCGTATGCCAGAGGTACGCGGGAGGAGGTGGATAGCGGGTTTTTTGCGCGTGATAAAGTGCTGCGCTGCATCGCTGTCGTGATTTGGCCCAAATGGGTGCATAGTGCGTTCATGTTAGACGTGTCACAGAGGTGACCGAGAAACCGCTTTGGAGGAAACACAATGAGCAAAACGACCCGCACAATCGCTGCTATGACAGCGGTCATTGCCATGATGGCTAGCCAAACCACTGCTGTGATGGCTCAAAATGCCAATGCAGTTGCGACCCCTAGTACATTGAACTTGAACGTGAATTCTAACGTTAAAAAAGCGCCGGATATGGCCACCATTAGTGCCGGCGTTGTCACTCAAGCCCGCACCGCAAAAGCTGCTATGGACGACAATGCACGGCGGATGTCTGCGGCGTTCACAGCGCTCAAAGCTGCAGGGATTGCGGATCGCGATATGCAGACATCAGGCATCAACTTAGCCCCACAATACACCTACGTTGCCAATCAGCGCCCGACGATCAAAGGCTATGAAGCCAGCAATCGCGTGACCGTTCGCATTCGCAAGCTGGAGAACATCGGCCCTGTGCTAGATGCTTTGGTCGCTCAAGGCGTCAATGAAATCAACGGTCCAACATTTGGCCTCGATAATCCAGAGGCTGAGCTTGATACCGCCCGTACTGAAGCCATGGCGACCGCTATGCGCCGTGCTGAACTTTATGCGCGCGCTTCGGGTATGCGCGTCAAGCGCGTGCTGACCATCAACGAAAGTGGCGGGTATGAGCCTCCTCAACCCCGCCCGATGATGATGATGTCCCGCATGGCCTCTGACGCTGCACCTGAAACACCAGTTGCGCCTGGCGAAGTGACACTGACGATCCAGCTAAGTGTGAGTTTTGAGTTGGAGAAGTAGGGGCGAAGGCAACGGAGCGCGGCAATCCTTTGCCGCTTTGCAAAATTCGTTGCGAAACTTGAAGCAAATCGAAGCGCTTCGTGCACTAAGAGGTAAAGTCGAATGGATTGGCGTCTTAAACGAGATGCGCACTGACCTAGCAGATTCTCCATGGTTGTCGTAGATACATGCATCTAGATTGACTACATCAATGGCCAAACCACTCCAGGAACCGTTGCACTTAGCCGCATTTTTATGGATCAAATCCCCGTTATCATTGGGGATTTGATTTTGATGGAGTTGTTGCAAGGCGCCAAAACCAAGGTGAATGCAGCGGCTATTATGAAGGCTATGGCTGAGTTTCAAATCATTCAAATTGCAGGAGCCGATTGCGCAATACGGGCGTCTTACTATTTCCGAAGTCTCCGTCGTAATGGAACTACCGTTCTCAAAACAATTGACTGTTTAATCGCGACGCCGTGTATTCTCAATAATCTCGTTCTTTTATCGTCTGACCGCGACTTTGCGCCATTTGAAGCACACTTTGGCTTGAAACGCGCATTGCTCTAATGCCATAGTAGCGACCAGAAACCGCACCCATACCTATTGATAGCCTCCCCCCATTTGGCGCATAAGCAAGCGACAATAGAACCAAAAGTTCAAACTGGAATCACGCATGGCCGACGGCAACCAAACCCTCTCCACATCGCCCGCAACAAATCTGTTGCCCGGCGAAACCGCCTTGCGCAATTTTAACATTAACTTTGGCCCCCAACACCCTGCTGCTCATGGTGTTTTGCGTTTGGTACTTGAGCTTGATGGCGAGATTGTTGAGCGGGTAGATCCTCATATTGGCTTGTTGCACCGTGGCACTGAAAAGCTGATCGAATATAAAACCTATTTACAGGCCATGCCGTATTTTGATCGCTTGGACTATGTGGCACCAATGAACCAGGAACATGCTTGGTGCTTGGCGATTGAGCGACTGGCCAAAATTGACGTACCACGGCGTGCGCAATTTATCCGCGTTCTGTTCTGCGAGATCGGGCGCATTCTGTCGCACTTGCTGAATGTGACTACTCAGGCGCTCGACGTTGGCGCGCTCACCCCTTCGGCTTGGGGCTTTGAAGAGCGCGAGAAATTGATGGGCTTTTATGAGCGGGCTTCAGGTGCGCGATTGCACGCGGCATACTTTCGTCCCGGTGGCGTGCATCAGGATTTAGACGATAAGCTAATTGCCGAGATTTATGAGTGGTGTGATCCATTCCTGAAAGTGTGCGATGAAGTCGAAACACTTTTGACTGACAATCGCATTTTCAAACAGCGCAACGTCGATATCGGTGTCGTTGACAAAAAGACCATCCTTGATTTCGGCTTTTCGGGTGTGATGGTGCGCGGCTCGGGCATTGCTTGGGATTTGCGTCGTAGCCAGCCTTATGAAGTCTATTCAGAGTTGAAGTTCAAAGTGCCCGTCGGCAAAAACGGCGATTGCTATGATCGTTATTTGTGTCGCATGGACGAGATGCGCGAAAGTGCCAGTATCATCAAGCAATGTATCGAGATGATGCCAA
>JAYSRI010000486.1:0-2650 GCA_043721175.1 Alphaproteobacteria bacterium | reverse complement strand
CGCATCTTTCCCCCATAATACGCTTTTACGGCGACACAAAGGCCAAAATTCGTTGCGCTCTGCATCTCTAGATCACTGCGTGCAATCAATCGCGCTCTACCCCGCGACAAATGCAACGAACGCCACTATGTTCTTGAATGGTTCTTAGTAAAATCTCGCCTAACCCAAAAGGCTAACGCAACTCATGACGTCAACTACCCATTCCCCGCCTTTGACAATTTCACAACGCGCGATGGCCCAACGTCCACCAGCAGCGGGCAGCGATGGCGCGTATCTGGATGGCCTTAACCCTGAACAACGCGATGCAGCACTGGCGATTGATGGGCCCGTGCTGGTGCTGGCGGGGGCGGGAACGGGAAAAACTAAAGTTTTGACCGCCCGCTTGGCACACATTTTGGCAACTGGAAAAGCGCGGCCCTGGGAAATTCTTTCCGTTACGTTCACCAATAAAGCCGCGCGCGAAATGAGGGAACGCACGGCATCCTTGATCGGGCCATCGGCGGAAGACTTGCGCTGGCTCGGCACGTTTCACTCAACCTCGGCGATGATGTTGCGCAAACATGCCGAGTTGGCGGGGCTCAAATCCAACTTCACAGTACTCGATACTGACGACCAAATCCGCCTGATGAAGCAAGTGATTGAGGCCGAGAACATTGATCTCAAGCGTTGGACGCCGCGTTTCTTAATGAGCTTGATCGATGGCTGGAAGAACCGCGCGCTAACGCCTGATAAAATCCCCCCGGACGAAGCCTTCATGTTTGCCGACGGGAAAGGTGCCAAGCTCTACGCGACCTACCAAGCGCGCCTTAAAGTGCTCAATTGCGTCGATTTTGGCGACCTGTTGCTGGAGACGATCCGCATATTTCTAGCCAACCCCGATTTGCTTGCTGACTATCATGATCGGTTCAAATACATTTTGGTCGATGAGTATCAGGATACCAATGTCGCGCAATATTTGTGGCTTCGACTGCTGGCACGCAAGCGCAAAAATCTGTGTGTTGTCGGGGATGATGACCAGTCCATTTATGGCTGGCGCGGGGCGGAAGTTGATAATATTCTCCGTTTCGAGAACGACTTCCCAGGTGCCAAAATCGTCAAACTAGAACGCAATTACCGCTCAACCCCCCACATATTAGCAAGCGCCAGTCACCTCATTAATGCCAATAAGAACCGGCTTGGCAAGACATTATGGACCGACCTCAATGATGGTGACCGCGTGCTGGTGCGTGGCATCTGGGACGGAGAGGCCGAAGCACGATTAATCGCCGACGATATCGAACAATGGCGACGCACGGACCGGCGTTACGATGAAAGTGCAGTTTTGGTTCGCGCCTCGTGGCAAATGCGGGCATTTGAAGAGCGCTTCTTAATGTTGCAGATACCTTACAAAGTGATTGGCGGGCCGCGCTTTTTTGAACGCGCCGAGATACGCGACGCGCACGCTTATTTGCGCCTGATCCGCTCGCTTGATGATGATCTGGCGTTTGAGCGGGTGGTGAATGTACCCAAGCGCGGGGTGGGCGACACCAGCCTGCAACGTATCGCCAGCGCCTCGCGCCATGCCGGAATCCCGTTGTTCACGATGGCCAGCAAACTGATCAATAGTGACGAGCTGAAAGGGCAGGCGCGCACAGGCCTAACCCGCTTTATCAATCAACTAGAGCACTGGCGTAAAAAGGCAGGCGAACTGCCCCATACCGAGCTGGCCGAAATGATCCTTGACGAGAGCGGGTATACCGACATGCTCAAGGCCGACAAAAATCCCCAATCGGCCTCTCGGCTGGATAACCTCAAAGAACTCGTGCGTTCGATGGGGCAATTTGATACTCTTGCCGCGTATCTCGAACATATTGAGTTGGTGATGGATCTTGACCGCGTGGTGGAAGGGGACGCCGTGCAAGTGATGACATTGCATGGTGCCAAGGGCCTTGAGTGGCCTTTGGTATTTTTACCTGGCTGGGAGGAAGAAGTGTTCCCGTCCAAGCGTGCCTTGGACGAAAAAGGCGACAAAGCGCTGGAAGAAGAGCGCCGCCTTGCTTATGTTGGCATCACCCGTGCACGCGAGAGCGCACGCATTAGCTTTGCCGCCAACCGCCAAATTTATGGCCGCTGGACAAGCGTTCTGCCCAGCCGTTTTATTGACGAACTGCCCGATGATCATGTCGATGCAGTATCAGACACCGGCTATTTCAACCAAGGCACTGGCGGCGCGGCTGAACGCTTTGCCGCTTATGGGCCGTTATCGACGCAACCTGGCAGCGGCTTTAGTGCCGGCTATGAAAGCCCCGGCTGGAAACGCGCACAGGCGGCGGCCGCTTTATCCAAACTTGACCTCGGTGCGATGTCGAAGGGCTTTGGCGGACCTGTTATTGACGGCGAAGCCAAACTGATCGCCCGCACAGGATCAGGCGACGCAAAATTCAGCCTTGGTGTGCGCGTCTTTCACGACAAGTTTGGCTATGGCGCTGTGGTGTTTGTCGAAGGCAGCAAATTGACCATCAATTTTGAGGTGTCAGGGGAAAAGAAGGTGATTGATAGCTTTGTCAGGGCGGCTTAAGGGCAGATTACCGATCTGCAAGACCGCTGACAAACCTGCTTGCCCAAATTTGGGCGATGGGAGCGCGGCATACCAATGCCGCTTGTCGTTAAA
>JAYSRI010000485.1:0-2650 GCA_043721175.1 Alphaproteobacteria bacterium | reverse complement strand
CAGGAGATCCACGTGATGGCGTGTCCATATCAAATGCCCGCCTTTACGGTCGCATAGGCGGGATTCCACGCGAGGAATTTGGCCTCCAGAAAGCGCGTGGCGCTGTCGGCCAATTTTCCTAGAATGGCGTAGATTACGATGGACAACACAACAATGTCGGTTTGCATAAACTCGCGCGCAGCCATGGCCATGTGACCGATGCCCGAGTTTGCGGCAATGGTTTCAGCGACAATCAACGTCAACCACATGACACCAAGCGCAAACCGCATGCCGACAAAAATAGACGGCAACGCACCGGGCAAAATCACGCGCATAAATAGTGTGCGATTGTCCATCCCGTAAATCTTGCCCATTTCAATCAATTGGGGATCAACATTGCGCACACCGTGCAACGTGTTGAGATAGATCGGGAAAAATACACCTAACGCCACCAAAAACAAACGTGCGCTTTCCCCAATACCAAACCAAATGATCACCAACGGTATCAATGCCAAATGCGGCACATTGCGGATCATTTGCAAGGTCGGATCAAGCAGTTTTTCACCCAGCTTTGACAGGCCATTGAGCAAGCCTAATCCAAAACCAATTGCGCCGCCAATCACCAGCCCGCTGATGGCGCGCACAAAACTGACACCCAAATTGGACGGCAAGCTGCCGTCTAACGTTTTGTCCCACGCCACTTTCAAGACAGCACTAGGAGCGGGTAAAATATTCGGCGGCAACCACCCAAAGCTGGACGACACTTGCCATAATAGCACCAACGCCAACGGCACTAGCCAAGGCAGTGCTTTGTCAAAAGGCGTTTGCGCGGGGGACATAAATTCCTAGCCAGCCCAGCCACGCCACGCCGCGTCGGCGATTGTGACGGACTTTGGAATGATCTTAAGCTCTACAAAGCGGTCAACATTGGCTTGTTGGGCGGCCAAAATGTCATCTGACAATGGCTCCACCTTAAAATCGGTGCGCTTCATGGTGTCTTTCAGGAGGTCTAGTGCCAAACCTGACGCTGTGGCTGTGATAGCTGCTACCTCGTCAGTGTTGGCAGCGCACCATGTGCCTTCATCGGCGATTGCAGTCAGTATTGATTTGAGGTCGTCGGGGCGGGTGTCCACAAATTTAGCGTTGGCCAGCAAGAAACTGGCGCCACCGCCTAAATCGTCAAGCCCGATTAGTCTGCGGGCGCCTTGATCGCGCATCGCGAGGGTAAAATAAGGGTCCCAGATCACCCAGCCATCAATGCCGCCTTGGGCAAACGCAGCGGCGGCGTCAGCTGGCCCTAGATTGACGCTTTCGACGTCATTAATCGACAAGCCCGCACTTTGAAGCGCGACCACGGCACTGTTATGTGCTGACGATCCCCGTGTATAGCACAGCTTTTTACCCTTCAGGTCTTTGACTGACTGAATGCTGGAACCTTTGGGAACCAAAATGCCGCCAGCTTTTCCCGATAGCCGCACTTGCGCTACATATTTGATCGGTGCACCTGCAACTTGACTAAAGATAGGCGGCGTATCGCCTGTCAGGCCAACGTCAACCGCGCCAACCGCCATGGCTTCCAACAGAGGCGGGCCAGCGGGAAACTCAACCCATTCCAGCGGCGTGATGCCTTTGGCTTTGAGTGGTTCCGCCAATGATGCCCGCGTTTGGGCGACCAGCATGACACCATTTTTTTGAAACGCTAACTTCGCGCCTTTGGTGGCACCTGCACTGCCACCCTGACCACAAGCCGCGACTAAAGTGGAGCCCCCTAACAAACTCAAGGCGGTGCGACGGGACACACCAGAAAAGCCATATCCCATCGCATCTGATCCGCTCATAGAGTTTAGCCCCCGAATTTTGCGCGCAACGTAACACCGTAATAGGTATCAGCTTCACGCGGGAAACGCGAGAGAATACCAGCACCCGAGTTTTCAATAAAGGCGGGACGATCACTATCAGTCAAGTTCTTGCCCACAATCGCCAGGCTGTAGCGGTTGTCCTTGGACAGGAACGTGACGCTCGCATCAAGGTTTGTAAAGCCTGGTAAGAAAGTGGCTGGATTGATGGCTGCCGCATTGTCTGGGATCGACGTGCGTTGTTCGGTCGTTGACGATATTGACGCCGAATAGCGAATATCGACAGGGAAGTTTTCAGGCTTCACGTCGTAGTCAACGGCCAATGTGCTTTTAACTTCTGGTGCAAACGGCAAACGTTCGCCTTGACGGGCCGAACTGAGCACACCGGTTCCGGGCGTCTTAAACTGGTCGATTTGTGCTTCGGTTAGCGCCAAGCCGCCTGAAATGCGCAAACCTCTGACAGGCCGCACCGCAAAATCAAGCTCCCAGCCTTCGGTCGAGACGTTACCAGCATTGGTCAGGCGGGTGACAACTAGGCCGTTGAGGATATCGGGGCTGTTGGCTTGGAAATTCTCGTATTCGGCGTGATACCAAGCGAGGTTGGCGACAACACGTCCCTCCCACCAGCGCGCTTTAAGGCCCAGTTCGGTCGATTTAGCTGTCTCGGCCTCGATTGGTGGCAGAGCGGTCGCGCCCATGTTGAAGAAAACGTTATAGGCAGGGCCTTTGTAGCCGGTGGTATAGGTCGCGTATGTGTCGACGCTATCGGTGACGACATATTGTACGCCAATTTTGCCTGATACATTGGTGTCGTC
>JAYSRI010000484.1:0-2660 GCA_043721175.1 Alphaproteobacteria bacterium | reverse complement strand
GCACAATCGGGTCATCGAAATCGCAAGCTAGCGGTCGACCTTCAACGCCGCGCGCTCCTAACAGCCGACGCGCAAATCGATAAGCCAACGTGGCTTTTCCAACGCCCTTTGGGCCTGTAATCAACCAAGCATGATGCTTGCGACCGCCAATAATGCTGTCTGCCATGGCCTGCTCAGCATCCAAATGACCATAAATCGTGCCAACGCTTCGTGGATGGGGAGAGCCAGGTTCTTGGTCTGGCAATATCAGCTCGTCAGTCATGAGCCATCCAATCGCGTTTTTAAGGCCTGCCATGCGGCTTCGAGCAACGCCTCGGGTGTTTGAGCACCATCTAAAACAATGCACCGGTCATGGAAGTCTTTAGCAATTTGCAAATAGGCAGCACGCAGACTTGTGTGAAAGGCCATAGCTTTACCTTCAAACCGGTCTTCGATGCCACGCCGCGCTGCCGCACGCGCTAGTCCAATTTCGGGATCAATATCAATGATCAACGTCACATCTGGTTGAGTGTCTTTGACTATCAAAGCATCAATAGTCTCCACAGCCTGACGACCTGTGCCACCAGCTTGGCCCTGATAAGCACGAGTAGAATCAGCAAAGCGATCACACAGGACGAGTGCTCCACGTTTTAGTGCTGGCCGGATTAGACGCTCCAAATGATCTTCGCGAGCGGCGTAAAACAAACAAAGCTCGCTCAAAGCTGTCCAGCGCTGTGGTTCGCCCGTTACCAGCAATGATCGGATCGCCTCTGCGCCAATTGTGCCGCCAGGCTCCCGGGTAGTCATAACCTCGTAGCCTGACGCAACAAGGTATCTTGACAACCCCTTGATCAAGGTGGATTTGCCGGCCCCTTCGCCACCTTCAAGAGTTATGAACTTTCCCATCATCATGCCACTAGGCTTAAACTCTTGCGGCTTTGAGGAAAAGACGCTGAATACTGTCAACTCAGCGATTGAAACAAAAAAGAGGGGCATGGCAATCACTGCCAATGCCCCCCATCAGGCGCGCGTACATCCGTGGGGATGTTTGGTCAGTCACAGCAAGCATGCAATGGTGCTGCGGTGACGAATTCTTAGTTTAACGAAGCCAGCACCCGTGCACCAACAAATCCGTTGTTTGACATTTCCATCGCCTTTTCAGTCGCTTCTGCACGACTGCTAACTGGCCCGAGTACGACGCGATACAGTGGCGTTCCGGCAATCTGGTTGGCTTCGACAACTTGAACTGGTCCAAGACCGCTAGCTTGATCACGCACTCGGTCGGCATTAGCACGCTGTGAATAAGCACCAACCTGCACAAATATCTGATCGCTCTGTGTTCTCTCAGCGGGCTCAGCTTGTGCAAAAACAGGCTGTGGCACTTGTGATTGAGGCAGGGGCTTAACTGAAGTCGTCGCCGCCAGTTGGCGCGCTGGTGTCAAATTTTGTGCCGTGACTTTAGGCTCAACATCCGCAGGTCCAACATATCGCACCCGCACATTGGTGTGGCCTTCGCGTTGATAGCCCAACAATTCTGCACCGCGGGCCGACAAATCAATCAGGCGTGACCCAACAAAAGGGCCTCTGTCATTCACACGCACCACGATTGAGCGACCATTGCTGAGATTGGTCACTTCTACCAGACTTGGAATCGGCAATGTCGGATGTGCGGCGGTCACGACATTCATGTCAAAAATCTCGCCATTGGCCGTTGGGCGACCTTGAAAGTCAGCGCCATACCACGAGGCCACGCCTGTTTCGTCGTAATCGGGTTCATGCGCTGGCACATACCAAGTACCACCGACTTGGTACGGAGCACCAATTTTTTGGAAAGCAGCAACATCTTGCGGCCTTACGATTGAATCTAGCACAGGCTCAGACGCCGTTATAGCGATGCTTCGCCCTGACACCGGCGGAGTTTGCCGTGCAGGATTGGCAGCTGACACGGCTAAAGCAGCTGGTCCCTCACGACCTAATACAGGTACTTTGACTTGCCGCACCGCAATTGGTTGTGACCGCGCCGGGATCACTTGCGACGCAATAGCGCGTGCAGGTGGCAAAGAACGGCCTACTTGTTGCTGCACATTACCTAAATTTGGACGCGACGGCGGCGCGTTCCTCATCTGACCACTCCAATTCTGATCGGGCACGCCATCGTTTGTACTTGTGGCCGGAGCTTTGTTTTGAATGGCTCTTGCGTCGCGGCTGTCGCTTTGCGTCGTTCTCGCAGTTTGCGGGCGTTGGGGCGAACTCGCCTCTGTATTGATAGACGCCGCTTGTGCCGTGGTAGCCAGCATCAGGCAAGCTGCAATGGATGTCGCGGAAAACACACGAAAACCAGCATGACTTGCTGCATAAGCGGCTACGACCTGAGCCGCGCCAGTTCCGTCGTTCTGACAATCCCACTTTGCTTTACGCGCCATGACCCGGTTCCATATCGTTATGGGATGCAGTTATTTCTGCAGCCCAATGCGTCGCGCCAGTTGATCCGACGTCTGATTGCACAGTAAAAGGAAAATTCTGAAACCTAGCCTTGAAAAAAGGATCGAATTTTATCGAATTCGCCTTTTTTCGCATTGTCTAGTTTTGAGACAGCGGACAGGTGGCCGAGTGGTTTAAGGCAGCGGTCTTGAAAACCGCCGTAGGTGAAAGTCTACCGTGGGTTCGAATCCCACCCTGTC
>JAYSRI010000483.1:0-2662 GCA_043721175.1 Alphaproteobacteria bacterium | reverse complement strand
GCCTCAACCAAGCTCTCAGCGTCTTCGTTGGACGCACCCAGCAAAGACACAATATTGGCTGGAAACGCGCATGGCCCTTTGGCCTTTTCGGCGGCTTCAAACAACGCATCGGCGATGCGGTCAACAATATCAAGGCGCACGGCGCGGGCGCCAAAAGCACGAAATCCTGTTGCAGCAAGTGCTTTAGCTGGCACGGGTGTTGCCAAGGTAAATGACGTCACGCCTAGTGGCGGTAAAAACGGCACTGCGCCAACTTCTGGCCCTGCCGTGAAAAAAGCAAACAGGGCGTGTAAGCGTGCCGGACGCGGCTTCAACAGAAGCGGCGCGTAAATATTGGCCCGTCCAATGCGTAGACCTACATTGCGCAGCGCCTTGCGGTCTTCTGGCGATAATTGACGCAAATCTGCTTGCAGCTCTTCACGCTCCATCACGCCGCCAGCCTCAGCAACGCGGTATGCAACGCCACGTGCAAGGCCTTGTAGAGTTTCGCCCTCAGCCGCAGCGGACAATGACAGCAATGGCGACAAATCGCGCGCGACAATTTCTAGCAGCCACGTATCAAGCCGTTCAGCCGCTTGTTTGCGGATATCCTCTGAGCCAAGCTCGCCGCCAGTCAACGTTGCTTTGGGCTTTAACAGCGGTTGTTTGGCAACTAAGCGGCCAATTTCTTCGGTTTGCCAGATAATGATACCCGTATCGGAGAGCACAAAATCATTGATACCACCAGCAGCAATTGTGCTCAAACGCTTGTCGAGCTCGGGACGTAAGGCTTGGAACGCCGCATTCTTGACGGCACGCTCTTCTAGGCCTGTGGCGATGGGGTCTGCATTGAAACGCAATCCAACCAGGCGGCCGACATGATGGCCCTCTACGCTGACTTGCCCGTCTTCTTGTACTATCACGTCCATTGCGTCTTCCCGTTTTAGGCCTTTAAGCAGCGCTGAGGTGCGCTTGTCGATAAAGCGCTGCATCAAGCGCTCGTGTAATGTATCCGATAGACGGTCTTCTATCACCCGCGTCTGGCCTTGCCAGTGTTTATTGTCACTGACCCAATCAGAGCGGTTTGCCACATACGTCCAAGTCCGAATGGCAGCAAGGCGTTGTTGGAGCATTTCAATGTCGCCGTCAGTGCGGTCAAGGTCATTCACACGCCGCGCGAGCCAATCTGACGGCAAAATACCATTTTTCTTCAGCAAATGCTCGGCGATACCTTCAATCAGGTGCACATGTTCGTCTTGAGCAGCTTTGCGGAAGTCCGGCAGCTGGCAGACATCCCAAAGCCGACGCACCACGGCAGAGTTTGTCGCCATATCGGCAACCCATTGTGTGTTAGATAGTTTCGTGAACGCGACCTCATCGATTGCGCCGCGTGCCCGTTTCAGGGAGATGTGGGGTGGCGGCGCGTCCAGCGACTTTATCAAGCGCGCACATGATCCATAGTCGAGGTTGGCAGAGCGCCATTCAAGACCGTTGAGAGGTTCAAAATGATGGTTCTCGACACGCTCGATCACGTCATCGTCAAAAGGCGCGCAGTCTGCGGTCTCGCCAAAACTACCATCGCTGCGGAAACGTCCAGCGCGGCCTGCAATTTGGGCAATTTCATCAGGGCGCAACAATCTGTGCCGTCGCCCGTCAAACTTGGCCATGCTGGCGAATGCCACATGGTCCACATCCATGTTCAGGCCCATGCCAATGGCGTCGGTCGCCACCAAAAAGTCCACCTCGCCTGACTGATACAGGGCCACTTGCGCGTTGCGGGTCCGCGGACTGAGGCCACCCATAACAACCGCCGCCCCCCCTTTGTGACGGCGGATCAACTCGGCAATCGCGTAGACTTCCTCTTGGCTGAACGCGACGATGGCCGTGCGCCGCTCGAGACGCGTGATCTTCTTGACGCCTGTATAAGTCAGCGTGGACAGTCGTTCGCGCCGTTCAATCTCGATACCCGGTATCATTGCACGGATCATGTGACGTATGGTGTCGGAACCGAGAAACATCGTCTCGCCAGTGCCACGCGCGCGCAGCAAACGGTCCGTGAAAATGTAGCCGCGATCTTGGTCTGCGCACAATTGAATTTCGTCCACCGCGATGAACGAAAATGGGCGATCCAACGGCATTGCCTCAACGGTGGCGACAAAATAGCGTGCCGAGCTTGGCACAATACGCTCTTCACCTGTGACCAATGCGACATGACCAACACCTTTGAGGCGCACAATACGGTCATAAACCTCACGCGCGAGCAGGCGCAGCGGAAGCCCTATCATGCCGCTGGAATGGCCCAGCATACGCTCAACCGCGAGGTGGGTTTTGCCGGTGTTGGTGGGTCCAAGGACTGCCCAAACGCGGGCGTCGCGGTCGATGGGGGTCATTGCGCCTGCGTCCGCCTACTCTCCCCCATGCTGTAGAGGGAGCAAAATACTAGTGCTCCAACCTAGGCCAGAACCTTGGCAAAGCAACCGCGCTCAACCATTAATTGAGCGATTTGGATGGCGTTGAGCGCGGCGCCTTTGCGCAAATTGTCTGAGACGACCCACATGGCGATGCCGTTCTCAACGGTTGGATCGGTGCGGATGCGCGAGACATAGACGCCAAACTCTCCCGCTGCTTCGACCGGTGTGGTGTAACCACCCGCCTCGCGACGATCCATCACAACAATTCCTTC
>JAYSRI010000482.1:0-2666 GCA_043721175.1 Alphaproteobacteria bacterium | reverse complement strand
GGCAGGTGCCTATCTGATGAGCTTTCGGGCAATGGGTGCCGATGGTCATGTGATGGCTCCCCAAACGCGGTTTACAATTGGTGCCGCGTCTGCGGCCCTTAAGGCACCTTTGGCACCTATGAACCACAGCAAAATTGGCGCATTGCCAGCATTTCCCGCCATCGGCTCCAGCGCCATACCGCAAATCGGGCAGGCACCGGGGCCTTTTTGCTGGATTTGTGGATGCATCGGGCAAGTCCAGAGCGCGTTGTCTGGCGCGGTTTGATGGCTGGATATAGCTTCACCGACGAAGGCTTGGGGGTTGGCGACAAACTTGGCTTCGCATTTCCCACTACAAAAATGATAGTCCTTGCCGTCGTGATCAGCGTGGTGCGTCGTGGTCAGCGGATCGACCTGCATCCCGCAAACTGGATCTTTGATTGTTTTTGTGGCCGTGTCAGCTCTGGGCATGATCGACTTCCTTTGATGCGACATCACATTCGTGTTGGCCTGCACTGCCGTGGGCAAAGTGCGCGGCTCACGACGCGATAGTAACTTGGTTAAACGTCCTGCTATTCCATTGGTTGCGTCTGGTAGTTGCGTCTGGTCGCACTTTTGTTTGAAGTCAGTTCGTCAACGAAAAAAGGGGCCTGCCAAATAGCAAGCCCCTCGCTTCAAAATTGATTTGGCCCAGTGACCTTACTTGCGGCCTTACTTGTGGCCTTACTTACAGCAAGCCATCACTTGCTTGCAGCATTCGGCAACGCCGTCGCAGCAAGAGCTGATAAGGCTGGTTACTGTATCTGCATCGGCGGCAATAGCCGCTGTTGAGATTGCGGCTAAAGCGGCTGCAATGATGAGTGTCTTTTTCATGGTTTTTCCATTCGCTTAGATTTGAAGTTGAGTTTGGTTGTTCCTGTGTGCGGTTTGGCGCGGGCGGGGTGGGTCAACACTGGAATCCCAAGATGACGCTACGGTTTGCAGAGCCATTTCTATGTGTTGCAAGAAATGAGTACGGACCAAAACAGAGTTAAGTTGCACCATAATTGAGCTGCAAAAGGTTTTGCACGCGCTGGACTGCTGAGAGCCGGGCGCCTTGGATTGCCCTTTGGCGCGCGCGTGATCCCCACATCCCGCCATAGCGACAACGTCTTGAACCTGAACGCCAATCGCCATTGGCACTTGCGCGCCAATCATCGTTGCGCAACCCAAATTGACGTTTGCCAACAAGCACAAGCCAACAACAAGGGATAAAATTCGGTTCAGCATCGTCTGTCCCATCTTCTTTGATATGCTATCATCACTTCTATTAACGGGAAACGAAAAAAAAACACCGCTTCTAAAACGGATCGCGCAGCCGAAAGCCCATCGCTCTAGGCAACAGAATTCATGATGGCGGTCCAAAGGTTGTTGTTGCCAAAGAGATTGCGACGATGGCAATACCAAACAGAATTATGTCCGCGCTTAAGGTCCAGCCCAGAAGAGTGCGGCCTCTTTCGGGATTGGTTGCCAGCAACGTGCCAACAAACAATTTGTTGAGCGCCCCAAGGCCAAGTGCGGCGCACGCTGCGAGTAATTTGGTGGCGATGATAAAGCCATAAGCTGAAGCGACAAGTTTTGGAAGGCCGCCAGAAATTGTGATCGCTAGTGCAATACCGCCAATAAAAATCAAAGGAATAATGAAAAGGGCAATTTGACCGAAACGCTCCACCCGCAGGCGCACCTCGTTGTGTGAAAGCGCGGTGCGCGGCCACAATACAGCTGGCGCAACGGCCCAAAAGCTGGCCACGACAAAGTGCGCCGTGGCGACAAACGGCCAAAATTTTGGCTCTGGCAAAGCCTGCGTATGCCCCGTCAAGCCAAACGAAGCTGCCAGCACCCCGGCACCGATGAGGCAAAAGACCGACCGAACTTGATCACGGGCAAAACAGGCGACCGTGAGCGCCAGACAAGCGCCCATAATCGCAAAGACGCTGGCGCGTTGCGCCTCCCATACCACGGCGACAAAAGAAAAATCGCCCAGCTGGTACCCGCCATAAAGGATGCGCGCGCCCGCCATGAACAAAGTAATCAACGCCAAGACAGCTGCCCAACGCAGCCAAGCAGCGTGCCGCGTCGCTTCAATAACATTGCCCACTATCGACAGAGCAATGCCAGCACTCCCAAGCGCGCCTACAGAGAGGAGCAACTTTAGGACGATATCCAAAATCATGCCGCCGTTCCCCATCGTGGCGGGGCCTAGCGCACGGTGAAGCGAACAGTCCCACTCATTGCATGATCGCCCGCGTCAGCGCTCCACGTCAGGATATAGCTATCGGCACTAAGGCGTGGGAAGGAGATGTCTGTCGTGGTGACAAGTGTCAGTGTTTCAGGAAAGCGCACGGGGATTGTTTCACCTGACCCAATAGTTAGGCGCGCGCGCGACAGGCGCATAGGGTGGGGGAACTGGACACGCATTGACGTTGGAGGCGTTGTCAGAACTGCGCCATCGGCAATGCTGGTGGTGATCGCCATTGAGCTTCCGCCATGGTTCATGCCTGCCATGCCACCCATTTTGCTGTGGTTCATAGGTGCCGAAGGTGCCATGGGGGCCGCAGACGCGGCACCAATTGTAAACCGCGTTTGGGGAGCCATCACATGACCATCGGCACCCATTGCCCGAAAGCTCATCAGATAGGCACCTGCCG
>JAYSRI010000481.1:0-19672 GCA_043721175.1 Alphaproteobacteria bacterium | reverse complement strand
GCGGGGCAAACTGTCCCTGACGATGCCGCCGTCATGCCGACAACGACAGCGGCGCAAGTTGCAGGACTCACAAAAGCAACCCCGAATATGGGGGAAGGATTGGTATGGCGTGGAAATGATGCCAATAAAAGCGCCAACATTATTGGCCCAGATGCGCCACTAAATTGGCCCCATGACTTTACGCTTGATCGGTTTTGCGCGGACGACATCAGGACTATCGAATTTGCCAATAATCCCAAGCCCACTGTTATCTTTGTGCACACTGGAAAATTGGTCGTTGGCTGGAATAATCAGAGCCTAACGCTTGAGATCGGCGACACCATGACACTACCACGAGACGTCGATTTTGAGTTTAGCTCAAAAGTTGAGAGCATTTTTTACATGGTTGTGGGGCAATCATGCTGACCACAGCCATCCCAAATGTCGGCGGGCGCGATATCGCCGACATCCTCAAACCTCAAGGTGCACGTCGCCAAGACATAGGGGGTTTTGGCGCTGAATATGCCGATATCGTGGATTACATACTGCGCTGCACACACCGGATTTGGGAACAAAAGGACGTTGGCTTGATCGCTACCCATTATGCGCCCGACATTCGTGTTCATATGATGACAGGGCCAGTCGACGGCTTGGACGGGGTGATCGCAGGCACATCGCGCACTTTGTCGGCCTTTCCTGACCGCACGCTGACTGGCGAAGCTGTGATCTGGTCGGACGAAGGGAATAAGTCCTTTCTGTCGTCGCACCGCATTACCAGCAGCGCGACCAATCTGGGCACCAGTGAGTTGGGGCCAGCAACGGGGCGTAAAATCACGTTCACGACGATCGCTGATTGCTTGTGTCAGGCCAATCTGATTATCGAAGAATGGCTGGTCCGCGATTATAGCGGCATGGCGCTCGCACTCGGCTATCATCCCCGCGAAATTGCTAAAATTCATGCGCAATCTGACATCGCCAAAGGTGTTGGCAAAGCTGTTTGGCGCCAAGAGGCTATGGCGGCGATCTGCGATCAGTCCATTGGTGACTTCCCCGATGCCCCTTTCCCCGATCCTACATCAGACCCAAAAGCCTTTGCGCACGCGTTTTATGGTGCCATCGTCAATCACCGTCGCTTTGGCATGGTGCGCGACGCCTTTTGCCCGGCTGCACACTGGGCGGGGCCAGGCAATCGACGATTATTTGGCTGGGGCGAGATTACAGGCTGGTATATTGCATTGATTGGCAGCTTTGGCGATGCGCGGATTCGTGTCGATCATGTTGCGAGCGTCGACGGCGAGCGCGGCACGATGATTGCGGTGCGCTGGTCATTGGCTGGCACGCACGACGGCAGCGCACTTTATGGAGCGCCTAGCGGAGAGGCGGTTTATATTTTGGCCGTAACACACTGGCTGGTTCGCGACGGCAAAATTGTTGATGACGTGACCATCTTTGATGAAGTGGCTTTGCTGCGCCAGATTGAGGGCGGATTATGAGCGGGCTGAAACCCAATAGCGCTTTGGCCAAGTTAGAACAACAATTGCGCAGCGGTCGCGGATTGGCAGCGCTGAGCCAAAGCCATGTTCACCGCGCCGTCCGCGAGGATAGTCTTAGTTTAACGATTGGCCGCGATGCAATTTTGGCTGATTGGACGCTTCAAGATCGTGCTGATGTGACTGTGATTGTCGACTTGGTTGACATGATTGCTTTTGAGGTCGGTGCAGGGGCTAGCGCATGGCGGGGTCATCGCTGGGTCGCGCACGAAGGCGATAAAATCATTCGCGAGACCTTGGTTGAAGATCGGGGCGAGGCAAAATCTGCACCTGCTGTGCATGCCCCAATGGGAGAGCTGCGGGCCGGTCGTGGGCAATATGATGCGGGCACACGTGCCATCTTGCCAGCTAATTTTCCACTATCGGCACAGCCTCTCGCCGATTTGCTACATCAAGCGTGGAATGGTCGCGCCTTCAATCTTTACGAGGCGCCTTGGCTGATCACCCTGGTGCGAACACTGCCCGATGCGACCTTTCACTTTGAGCGGGCGCTGGTGCAGGGCAACCAGTTTGCCATCCTTTGGCGTGTGCATGGTCACCATGACAACGGTCAGCGGGTGCGTTTGATCGGAAGCAGCGTTATGACGTTCGACGATGGGGCGATCAGTTCCGATTTGACAGTCGTCGACTTCGCCGCACTGGATGCGCAACTGGGGCGTAAATTAATCAGTTACGCATAGCACGTGGACCGCGCAGCGGCGCTGCGCCTCTTTTTCAATACAAGCAAGTTGCGCAGCACCGCTGCGCCTCTTTTTCAATACAAGCAGGTTGCGCAGCGGCGCTGCGCGGGCCCAAATCACACAACGCCAGCCCGCAGCGCCGCTGCACCCGCGCGCATAAAACTGTGATCAGAGCCCAGTAGGAAGAATGTCACGCCTTTTGCACGCCAGTGCGCGACGTCGCTTGAGCGTGGTAAGAACATTCCGATACTGCGGCCAGCGCGAATGCACGCCGTCACAATTTGATCAACAGCTGCTAGCACTTTTGGGTCATCGGGATCGCTGCAACCCAGCGCCACGGTTAGGTCAATGCGGCCAACGAAAAGCGCATCTATGCCATCCACAGCCGCAATCGCGTCGATCTCAGACAGCGCTTCTAGATCTTCAATCTGGGCAATGACGGTCGTGCGCGCAGCACTGGCAGCTTGATGTGCGGCCATGGCTTTAAGCCCGTAGTCAGCAGAGCGTGATGATCCTGCATAGCCACGACCGCCGGGGCGATAGTGACAAGCCTTGGCAATATTGCGCGCTTGCTCAGCGGTTTTCACATGGGGCACCACCACGCCGTCGGCACCACAGTCCAAAGCATTGAGAATTTGCGCATCACTGCCATGTGCAATCCGTACCAAGGTTGGCAAGTTACCGGCCCGACCTGCAAGCACGCACACATCCAAATCGCGCCGATCAAAGGGCGCATGCTCGGCGTCCAAGCATAGACAATCGAGGCCTGTAGTCGCTAGAACTTCGACCACATGAGCGTGGGGCGTCTTAAGGAATGTGCCGAGGACAAAAGCACCACTGGTCAGGCGTTCTTTGAAGTTCATGCAGCTTTTCCCCATAATTTGGCACTAGCGATCTCCGCCCCATCGCGCATTGTCGCCAGTTTCGCCCACACAATATCGGGATCAACAACGCCAAATCCCGCAAACGTCGAGAACCCGCAGTCAGTGCCTGCAATCACTCGCTCACGTCCGACAATATTGGCAAATTGTATGATGCGGTTGGCCACCACTTTGGGATGTTCGATAAAGTTTGTCGTGCTATCAATCACGCCGGGGATCAGGATTTTATCATCGGGAATGCCAGCCAATTGATCGCTAAAGCATTCGTGGTCATGTTGATGACGTGGATTGGACGTTTCAAACAAGAGACCCGCAGGCTTGGCTTTCATGATGGTCGGTAAAATCACAGCCATTTCGACGTCACAGTGATGTGGCCCTTCATAATTGCCCCAGCATACGTGCATCCGCACTTTGTCGGCAGGGAGATTGCGCAGCGCGTGATTGAGCACGGCGACGTGACGCTCAATCAACACGAGATAGTCAGCATCTGTGCGATCCTTATACATCATGTGACGACCAAGACCGAGGTCTGGACTATCAAGTTGCAGGATAAGACCAGCCTCAACAATCGCCTCATATTCAGGACGCATAGCTTCGGCCAAAGCCTCCAGATATTCATCGTCGGTTTTGTAAAAATCATTGGGCTGAAACAAAGCGATCACGCCGGGTGAGGCAGCGTTCATAAAGCCTTTGGGATTGCCGTGGGCCGTGCGCGCGGCTTCAAAGCGCCGCAAATCATCGTGTAGGGGTTCCAGCGTAACGGGTGCGACTTCACCCACGCAGCGCGGGCGGCGATAATTGGGTGTGCCACCGCCCTTGGATTGACGCGACAAGAAGCCGGGAAATGCTTCCAAATCGGCGGGCGCACGGCGCGGGCTGTCGCCATCAAATCCGCTGATGCGATCCTTGATATAGGTTGCGTAGCTGATCTTCGCCATCTCGCCATCGGACACCAAATCCACACCGCTACCAACTTGGCGTGCAACTGTGTCCATCACCGCCGCAGCGATAGTGGTATCAAACAAAGCCGCATCGACATGCTGGCCTTCTTCAGCCGCGAACAACAAGTCGGCAACGTCTTTACCACGCGGGAGGGAGCCAACGTGGGTGGTTAGAATACGATCAGTCAAGGCTTGGGTCCTCGTGTTGAGTTTAAGGCTGTGGTGAGAAAGCCAGCGATATGAGCTGCAAGAATTTCAGGTTGTTCGAGTGGCAAAATATGGCCCGCTTCTTCTACAATCGTCAGTGTAGCACCTTGGATCATTTCACCCATCCACTTGTGAAGGTCTGGCGGACAAAGGATATCTTCGCGACCGCAGGCAATAAAAACCGGCACATCAATATCCGCCATAGTCCAAGACAAGTCTTCGCGCGTCCGTAACGCTTCACTTTGGGCCACAAATACATCATTGCCTAGATCCATCGCCATGTCGCGCAACAGAGCGCGCAAAACCATGTTGCTCGCATTACATTTGGCCAGATAATTTGGCTTTAATTCTTCGGACACGATGCGTTCAAGCTGGCCTGACCGAACCTCGGCCTGCTGGCGGAGACGTTCTTCGCCTCGTGTGTCGGCTTTAGGGGTCGTATCCACCAAGCCAAGAGCCGCCATACGCTTTGGCGCTTGATGGTGCATCGAAAGTGCGATGATCCCGCCCATTGAAAAGCCGATAGGAATGAGTGGGCCTTGATGCTCGCTCAGAACACCTTGTGCCATGGCCTCAATGCTAGCGTCGTCTTTGAAATCCAAGCAACTAACCCGAAGGCCTAAGGCCTCAATGGCTCTAATAATCGCCTTATCGCTGCCATGCCACAACCGTGCGTCGCACATATTGCCCGGCAGCAAGAGCACATGGGGAAAGTTTGATGTTGCCCTCACGGCGTTAAGCGCGCGCTATTGCCCATGATGAGGTCGCCCGAAAACAAGCGACGCTCGGGGCCAACATCAGGGTCGGCGATACGCTCTACCAACATCGACACCGCCGCTTCGGTCATGCGCCCGACAGGTTGGCGGACTGTTGTGAGCCGATAACTGCGCCACAACGCTGGTGCTACGCCGTCAAAGCCAACAACTGAAATGGCACTTGGAACAGCGATATTGCAATCAATGCGCGCGGCGTCCATTGCGCCCAATGCCATCACATCATTAGCAGCGATGATCGCATCAATCTTATGTTTTCCGATCAGAGCCATAGCAGCTGCGTGGCCGCTCTCATAAGAAAAATCACCTCGCTCCACGGGCACATCGCGAATGCCCGCCAACGCCAAGCGGTCTATTGCACCACGAACACGCGCTTCGCCAACGCTGGAATCGGACGGGCCGCCAATAATGCCAAAGGATTTGCAACCAGCTGCAACGAGCCCATCAACCAACATAGTCTCACCCGCGGCGAACTCACAACTGACAGACGCAACGGGAACGTTGTCGGCCTCGCGGTTATAAAGCACAAGCGCAATGCCGCGCTTTTCAAACGCCTCCAACTGCGTCGGGCTCAGACGTGCCGCAACAATGGCTCCATCCACTTGATAGCGCCAAACTTGGTCCAACACTTGGTCAATCTCGCTCTCGGCGGCGAGGGTGAAAAGCAACACTCGGATACCGCGTAGCGAAAGTTTAGCCGATAATTCGGCTAGCACTTCTGGATAATAGAGGTTGGTAAGGTTAGAAATGATCACGGCCACAAGGTTAGACCGTTGCATGATCAGGCCTTGTGCAATCGCATTAGGGCGATAGCCAAGCTCATCCGCAGCGGCAACAATCCGCGCTCGCGTCAAAGGTGCCACGGACGCACCTTCACGAAAGCAACGCGATACCGCCGATTGAGAAACGCCCGCGCGCTTGGCGACATCATACGATGTGCCAGAGCGGCGGCGTCTAATCTTGGGGTCTGGCTTCATGGGTTTGTGTCTACCCCATAGGAGCGCGGCATACCAATGCCGCCCTTTTAGCGATATGCGGCATTGGCATGCCGCGCTCCGATTTATCGAAAGCATCCACCTAGCATTGCTACACGGATGATTTCACTAAAGCCTAGAAACGAACGCTGCCCTTTACGCCCCACAAGCGTGGTGGTGCGTAAGCGGTTTGCGCCTGTCCGCCGCCGCCGAATACGAAGCGGTTCGCGACAGCTTCGTCGGTTGCGTTATTAATGAAGCCCTGTAGCGATAACATCTCAGTCGCATCCCATGTCAGACGCAAATCAACCTTTGTATACGACCCTTGCTCGTCAAGTCGTGAGTTCGCTGGTTGACCAAAGAAACCACTATTGAAGCTAACTACAGCTAATGGCGTCAATCGACCCATATCCCCTAAATCAAAGGCATATTGAACCGAGAAACTGCCAGAATAGTCAGCAGCATATGGCAGTTTTTTACCCGTCAAATCACAACCAAATGCCACTGGCGGTGCCCCTGCCAGTCCAGTCCCGGTCCCCGGCACCACACCACAATTATAACCAGGTGCGAAAATACGGCGCTGGCCTGCATTAGCGATGGTGACACCATTGACGACAGTCGGCGTCAATTGGGTGGCATCTGCGACGACAATTGACGTACCAAATGGCAATGGTGCGTTTTTGAAGTCAGTATATTTTGCGTCCAGTGCTGACATGTTGAAGCTCAATGTCAAATCTCGGATCGGGCGCCAAATGGTTTCAATCTCGACGCCCTTAGCTTCGGCTTTACCGCTATTCTCGATGATCGACAACGTTGTGTTGCCGACCGGGACTTGCCGCTGCTCTTGTAGGCTATCGTAGGAGTTAAAGAACGCAGCAGCATTAAGTTGCAGCGTGTTGTCAAAAAAGCGGTTCTTTGAACCGATTTCGTAGGCAATCACTTCTTCTGGCTTAAAGGTCGGTTGCAACGCCGCTTGGTTTTGGCCCGAGTTGAACCCACCGGAGCGGAAACCGCTGGACACAGACGCATAGAGCAAGCTGTCGTCAGTCAGCTGATAATCACCAGCCAAACGCCATGTGGTCTTCTCAAACGTTGCCGTGTCATATGTCGCACCGGTTAAACGTGCTGGATTGGCTGCCAAGCAAGCAAAGCCTGGGCGGGGCTGAATAGCTGTGGCTGCAAAGACGCAATTAGTTGCCGCTCCTTTTGCTCCAAACGCACTGTCAGGAATGCCAGCGGTCGCGAGTGTAATGAACGCACCTAACGGGACTGGTGGGGTTGCGGTGGACAAGGGCAATATCGCGTCAGCATTGGCGAACGCAAAGTCTTTGGTGTCGCGCGTGAAGCGGATACCTGCTGTCAATTTGAGCTTATCGGTGACCGCATAAGTTCCTTGTGCGTAAGCCGCGACCGATTCAGTTTCGGCGCGTTGCTGGTCGTAGAACCCACCAGCACCTGGTGTTGAAGTGATTGGCGCACCAACACCGCGTACAATGCGGGTCGCGAACTGCTCATTGATAAAGATCGCGCGCAATTCGTCCGTGAAGTAGTAAGCGCCCACCACATAATTTAATGGCCCGTCACCGCGCGATAAAAGCTGGACTTCTTGACTGAAAGTCTTGGCCGCTGTGAACTGCGAATCCACACCGATTTGGCTAGGCGAGAAGTCCGTGTCTTGGTTGCGGGTGGTCGAGAAATCCGTGTAACCAGTGATCGACTTGATTGTGAAGTCGCCGAAGTCATAGGCTATGTTGGCGCTGAAACTTGTGTTCTCCAGCTCCATTGCGGCTTTGTAGTCCCAGTCAATTTCGTATTTGTTGTTTGCGTTTGTGATTGGGATACCGGCATCAATTGTTAGCGGCGCGTCAATCACGCCATCGCGGTTTCCCCCTCGGCCATTCAAATTGAAGATTGGCGTCGTGTTAAACAGCTGCGCATTGTTGGGGATGTCATAGAATGTTCCGCCAATCTTGTAACCAAATGCGGAACCACCGGCACCGCCACGGCGTGCCCAATCAACCTTGATTGTCGCCGTCAAAGCCTCTGACGGACGAAACAATAGGGCACCGCGCACGTAAGCAGTGTCTTCGTCAAACAAATCATTGCCATTTGGATTGATATTCTTGACCCAACCGTCGGCTTTTTCAAATGCACCGCTGAAACGCACGGCGGCCGTTTCGCCAATCGGCAAGTTTAGAAACGGTTCGACGCGTAGTTTGTTATTTTCTCCAATGGTCACATCCATGCCGCCCGAGAAGCTCTCCAACTTGGGCTGTGCGGTCGCGATCGAGATATTGCCGCCAAAAGTGTTGCGGCCGTAAAGCGTGCCTTGCGGGCCGCGCAAAACTTCGACGCGCTCAAGATCGACAAAACCCAATGTCGCTTGTGCAGCGCGCGATTGGTAAACGCCATCAATGAAGAAGCCGATGGTAGTATCGCCATTCACGCCGACGTTTTCTGTCCGCACGCCGCGAATCGCTGGCCGGGCATCAACGCCGGATCGTCCAAATGTGAAACCGGGAACACTGCTCTCAAGACGCGACACATCGGTCAAACCGCGTGCCTTAATCTGGCTTGCGCTAAAGGCTGAAACCGACAACGGGACACTTTGGAGATTTTCTTCCCGGCGCTGGGCCGTTACTACAACGGTTTCAATGCCGCGCTCTTCCGCCGCTGGGGCTGGTGTAGGTGCAGCGGCCTGAGCAAATACCGAACATGGGCCGGATAGAAGAGCAATGGCTGCAGCGCCTGCCATCAGATTTGAGCGAGTTATAAACATGTTGAATCCCCATTGCGCGACTTTATGCGTCGCGCGTTGCCCCTATCGAAACTAAAACGACTTCGAATGCAATATCTTTTTGCCAAAGTGTTCGAGATTGTGACATTGCCGCAACGCGAAATTGCAAGGGGTTTGCAATCGCAGGCACATCCGACGTCCTGAAAAGACTGCATTCGCAGTCAGCGGTTTGCGGCCAAAGCACAAATATTCGCGCTTGCATTCACAGTCAGAACCTGCACAACTCAGGTGCAAACAGTGCAAAACGCACGGTGCGGGGAAAAATATGGCTGAGTTTGGCATACTAAATTGGTCAATTGTGATCGCATTTCTCGCGGCAAATCTGTTACTGGGCTATGTGCTCGGGAAAAAAGTCGATAGTGCAGAATCGTTCTACCTCGGCGATCGCAGCACGCCGTGGTGGGCGATTGGTATGTCCGTCATGGCGACTTATGTGAGCGCCCTGTCGTTTTTAGGGGCACCAGCTTGGGCTTACACCGACGGCCTGTCGGCACTGGCGATCCATCTGAATTACCCCATCGTCATTTTTATCGTTATCACATTCTTTTTGCCGTTCTTCTTCAACTCGGGCGTTGCTTCGATTTACGAGTATCAAGAGCGCCGTTTTGGACCGACGGCACGCAGCGTCATGTCAAGTATATTTTTGGTGTCGCAAGCGCTTTCGACGGCCGCCATTCTCTACGCAACAGCGCTAGTTTTGAAGTTTATGACGGGGATGCCGGTTGCTGCGGCTATCGTCACGATTAGTGTGATCGCGTTGGTCTATACAATGATGGGCGGCATGCTGGCAGTCATTTGGACAGATACGTTTCAAGGAGTTGTCCTCATTCTTGGGGCCCTAGTTATCATGTTCGCGCTAATCGACGCCGTACCAAACGGCATCATGGGGGCGCTGGGGGAGTTAAAGGCTCAAGGCAAACTCAATGCAATTCGGCCCGAATTGGACATCACAGTGCCAACGACAATCTGGTCGGGCGTCATCGCCATGACCCTGTTTCATGTGACAGTTTATGGTGCTAACCAAATGATGGTGCAGCGGACACTAGGGTCGAAAAATATCGGTGACGCCAAGAAATCCTATCTATTTATGGGTTATGGCGCGTTCTTCATCTACTTCCTGTTCTTCTTTATCGGCGTGCTGTGTTATTCGTTTTACGATGGAAAGCCGTTTGAGAACACCAACGAAATCATTCTCAGTTTCGCCCGTGATACGGGGATACCTGGCCTATCTGGTATCCTTGCTGCAGCGGTTTTGGCAGCGTCCATGTCAACTCTGAGCTCCGCCTATAACTCGCTCGCCACCGCCTCCACACTAGATTTCTACCAACGTTACTTCAAGAAAGACGGCGACGAGAAGCACTATTTGAACGTGTCGCGCGGGTTTACATTGGCCTGGGCGCTACTGATCATTGTGCCGGCTTTCCTGTATGCGCAAACCCAGGGCAGTATTCTTGAGGTTCTCAGCAAAATCGGTTCTTATTTTGTCGGGGCAAAACTGGGGATGTATGGCCTTGGGTTTTTCTCAAAGCATACCAGCGAAAAGGGTTTGCTTGTCGGCGTCGCCGTCGGTTTTGGCGTCATTTGGTTTGTTGCCACCAAAACTACTATTGCGTGGCCGTGGTATTGCGGCATCGGCGGCAGCGTGACGATTATCATCGGGATCGTCGCCAGCCTCATTCTCACCGGCAAGCAAAAAGAATGGTCACGTTACACAATTGAAGGTCAACGCCTCGCTTTCAAGGCTGAAGGCACGCCTGAAAAAATCGGCGGTTGGTATCAAATGCCAGGGAAAATCGATCCGGCCAGCTGGTGGCTGCTCGTCTTTTTCGTTGCAACTATTTTGGCTTTAGTGGGCCTGAACAAGATTGCATGAAGGTGGCTGCGACAGCAGGCCATTCCCGACAGTGATCGTCGCCGTCAATTCGGCAGCGCTGTCGGGATTTGTTCAAGAAAAAACACACTGCAAAGGTGAGCTCCGAGGAACGCGCATCCAAGGAGCCAGCCTGCCATCAGATCGCGCTTTGGGACGGTCCTCCGCGGGCTTGAGCGAGGCGCTTGCTGACCTTGGTGACTTCATTCAGTGCCGCCAGTGGTTTGACACTGGTATCAGCGCGGCCATCGCGCGCGTGACGCCAAAATTGCACATAATACCAATAAGTCGTAGCAAAACTCATAACCATGCGGATTAATTTAATCGGTGATTTTGGACCAAAGAAACCGGGTTTGCCAGATAGTTCATCTTCCCACTTTGGGAGCGTATCGATGGCACCATCCAATAAATTCTGGGCTACACCAAGATCAACGATCAATGGTCGGCCAAGGCCAATCACATCCACACCTTCGTCGAGCGCGCCTTGCATGCCAGCTGCTGTGCGCAAGCCACCCGTTAGCATAACGGGCATGGTGATCTTGGCGCGCAATTCGCGAGCGAAACTCATAAAATAGGCTTCGCGAGCCAAGGTTGAGGCTGCTTTTTGTGGGCGCGGTGCATCGGCATCAATACCTTCCATGCCCATCATTTCGGGGGCTTCGTAGTTACCGCCCGAAACCTCCAGCAAGTCGACACCAAGGGCTTCCAGCCAGCCTGACACTTGTACGCTATCAGCCGTGCTGAGCCCGCCTTTTTGGAAATCCGATGAATTGAGTTTGACACCAATGCCAAACTTTGGCCCCGTCGCTGCACGACACCGCCGTACTGCCTCCAACAGCGGCCAAGCACGGTTTTCAAGGCTGCCGCCAAAGCGGTCCGTGCGTTGATTGGCAAGGGGATTGAGGAAACTGGAGAGCAGATAACCGTGCGCCGCATGGATTTGAACGCCACTAAAACCAAGATCCTGGCATTGCTTGGCGGCGTTTGCAAAGGCATTGATGACCGCTTCGATCTCGGCCTCTGTCATCGCTTGGGGTTCACCAAATTGCCCACCAGGAAGGCCCAGTTTGACGGCTGAAGGCGCTTTGGGAGTTGGGTTGACCAGCTTTTGGGTTTGCCGCCCGCCATGGGATAATTGCGCCCAAAGCTGAGTGCCATTTGAGGTGCCAGCATTTGTCCAAGCCTTGAACCTAGCTATGGCATCCTGTGACAATTCACCCGCCAAGATCACATTGCCCGGGCGCTCCAAATGATTTGGCTCTATGATCACATTACCAGTGATCAACAGCCCACAACCGCCATCCGCCCATCCTTGATACAGACGCGCAAGCCCAGCGGTGGGCACACCGTCACTATCGGCGAGACCTTCGGTCATGGCCGCTTTGGCGAGGCGGTTTTTGAGAATGATGCCGCAGGGCAGGGTAAGGGGAGATTGAATGGTGGGTTTGGTCATGACTGGCAAATCCTCATGTAACGCCAAGTGTCATTACCGAAATGCCAGATCAAGGGAAAGAGGCGCGGGAAAAGGCGACGCTGCAATGTCTTCACTCGTCCCCAGAGTTTCGATTTGACAGATACCAACCAGTTGGTATGTTGCTGGAATGAAAACCTCCGCGCGCGATAAAATTCTGGACGTCTCGCTGAATTTGATCAGGGCCAACGGCTATGGTGCGACCAGCGTCGATGAACTTTGCGCTGCCGCGGGCGTTACCAAGGGCGCATTTTTTCACCACTTTGCCAGCAAAGAGGCCTTGGGTGTCGCGTCGGCTCAACATTGGACGGCGGTTACCGCACCCATGTTTGCCAGCGCATACTATCATGAGCCACAAAATGCTGTTGACCGGGTATTGGCCTATGTGGCGTTTCGCAAGCAGATCGCGACCGGGCCAGAAATTGCCGATCTTGCGTGTTTGGCAGGCACGATGATCCAAGAAACATTCGTTTCCCACCCTGATATTCGCGTTGCGTGTGGGGCCAGTATTCTCAGTCATGCGCAGACATTGGTGGCTGATATCCAAGACGCGCTGGACGAAGCTGGCCAAGGCCACATGAGCGCGCGTAGCCTTGCGATATTCACTCAAACCACGCTGCAGGGGGCCTTTGTGCTCGCCAAGGCGGCTGATGATCCTTCAATCGTTGCCGAAAGCTGTGATCATCTCACCGCCTACCTCACATGTATTTTTTCCAACAAGGAGGCAATCTGACATGTCGTTTCAAGCCTATCTTGATAATATCAAAGCCAAAACGGGCATTGACGCGGCGGGCTTTCGCGCGCTGGCGCAAGCCAAAGGCTTTACCGACAACGGCGCGCTGACGCCTACCACCAAAGCAGGCGACGTGATCGCTTGGTTGAAATCCGATTATGACTTGGGCCACGGCCATTCCATGGCGATATTTGCGCTCCTTAAGGGGCACAAAAAAGAAGGAGATGCGTGATGACTGACGAAACCGAAATGGGTCGTCTCATGAAGGGCGTGATACCCTATCTCGCGATTGACGGCGCCGATGCTGCCATCGCATTTTACGTTAAAGCCCTTGGTGCCATCCAGCACGGCGAGATCGTGCGCGGTGAAAGCAACAAGATCATGAATGTGGGGCTTGAAATCAATGACGGCATGATCATGCTGTCGGATCACTTCCCAGAACATGGTCAAGCGCCAGCTAAAGGTGGCAATGGCTTTATGATGACCATCGTTACGCATGAAGGCCAGCATTTTTGGGATCGTGCTTTGGCGGCGGGCTGCACTCAGATCGTGCCTTTCGAGGCGGCTTTTTGGGGCGACAAATATGGTCAATTCAGCGATCCGTTTGGCGTGTTCTGGGCGATCAACGAGCCGGGGCAGGCCAATATCGACAAGGCAGCAACGCTATGAACGACCGCACATTATCCATCACCCGCACCATTAACGCCCCGCGCGCCGCCGTCTGGCGCTGCTGGAGCGAGGGTGATTTACTGAAGCAATGGTATTGCCCAAAACCTTGGAGCGTATCGGTGGCCGAGCTTGATGTTCGTCCGGGCGGTAAAAGTCACATTGTCATGAACGGCCCCAATGGGGACGGGTTGAATATTATTCATGGTCAATATCTGGAGGTTGTCGACGGCGTGTCCCAAACCTTTAGCGACGCCTTTGTCGGCGACTGGATGCCTGCCGACAAAGTGCCGTTCATGGTCGGTTATGTCAAACTGAGCGACTTGCCCGATGGCAAAACTCGCATGGAATGGGGTGCGCATCATTGGAGCGTAGAAGCGCTTGAACTGCATAAAACTATGGGCTTTGAGGCAGGTTGGAATGCCGCAGCGGACCAATTGGATGTTTTGGCAAGCGGTCTTTGAGGCAAAACGGAGCGCGCAGCACTGGCTGCGCCTTTAAGTTTTAAGTTTATTGCGCAGCTAGTGCTGCGCGCTCCGTTTAGAAGGGAAGTACTAATGAGCATTCATCCACCCATCCCTTGCCTCTGGTTTGACAATAATGCCGAGGAGGCAGCGGCTTTTTACGTCAGCTTGCTCGGTGGCGAATTGGGGCGCATCAGTCGCTATGGGGCAAAAATGCACGTGCTCGAAGGCACGGCGATGTTGGTGGAGTTCACCTTGCGTGGCGCCCCCTATCAAGCACTGAACGGTGGCACAGTCTATGCGTTGACGCCTGCATTTTCGCTATCGGTGGCGTGCGATACCCAAAAGGAGATTGATCGGTTGTGGGATGCGCTGTTGGCAGATGGTGGCGTAGAGTCGCGGTGCGGTTGGTTGACAGATCGCTTTGGCCTGTCGTGGCAGATTTTCCCCAGCATGATGCCTGACATGCTAACAGGCTCTGACAAAGCTGGCGCGGCGCGTGCTATGCAAGCGATGATGGGAATGGTCAAACTCGACATCGTTGCGCTGGAATCCGCCTTCAAGGGAGACTGAGACATGGCTGATGGGGATCGCGACTTACCAAAGTCGCTCTGCGAACCAAGGCTGTGGTGAGTAGTAGGGGGCGCGTGGTCATAGTGCGACTTTGGTAAGTCGCGGTCCACGCTTGTGCGAAGACTATCGGCAATCTTGAAGGGCTTGCATTCAAACGTGCATCCCGCTCAACAAAAAAAGCCCCAATCACGGGGCCTTCCTTGTCAAAACATCAGTGTCGTCGTCGAAGAATCTCAAGTTCTTCCTTGAGCTTTAATTTCTGTCGCTTGAGTGCCGCAACCTGTACATCATCTGAAGCTAAACTTCTCATTTCGGTTTGGATTGCTATATCCAGTTTAGAGTGTTTATCGGAGAGTTCACGGATGTGGGCTTCAATCGCCATATTTACGACTCCTCGTTGCTGAGAGGGGTATGAAAACACGTGATTGGGGAAACGCCAAGTCTTTTTTTGTTAACAAGCGAACAAGGTTTATCACAAACATGTCAAAACGCCTGATTATAGGGATAAGCGGCGCTTCGGGCGCTGTATATGGTGTGCGGGCGCTGGAGATGTTGGCGGCAATGGGCGTGGAAACGCACCTTGTGCTGACCAAAGCAGCTGAATTGACACTGGCGTCTGAAGACTTGCCGTCATCGAACGAGCTTAAAAAGCGCGCCAGCTTCGTGCATAAGATCGCTGACGTTGGTGCCAGCATCGCGTCGGGCAGTTTTAAGACCGACGGCATGTTGATCGCGCCTTGTAGTGTGCGCACGATGGGGGAAATTGCCACCGGTGTAACGTCCAATTTGCTGACGCGCGCCGCCGACGTGCAACTCAAGGAGCGCCGACGCGTTGTGCTCATGCTGCGCGAAACGCCCTATCATTTGGGGCACATTCGCACGATGGCAGCGGTAACAGAAATGGGCGGCATCATTTTCCCGCCTGTGCCGGCTTTTTATGCCAAACTCGATAGCATTGATGCGATGGTCACCCAGTCAGTTGCGCGCGCGCTTGATTTGTTCGGTTACGAGGCGGTGGGGATCAAACGGTGGGGTGAAGATGTCGGACCCGTCTGAGCCAGCGACGTCGATTTGGGAGTTTGCGATTGGCTTATACGGCCACGACGGCGTTGAGGCTGATTTACTTCGAGCCCAAGATGTCCATCGCCTCGATGTAACAGCCCTGATTTTTGGTCTCTATCGGGCGCGACAGGACAAAGGGTTTGACGCCGCGGTCTGTGTCAGGCTTGCACGCGATTGGGCCTGTCAAGTTGTGGATCATTTGCGGGCCGCGCGGATTGCTCTGAAATCAGCGCCGCCGCAACTCGATACTGTTGCCACCCATACGCTGCGCTTAACTGTCAAATCGGCAGAGCTTGAGGCCGAAAGACTGATCCTCGTGGCGTTGGCCAGTCAGGAATGTGTCGATCCTTCACAGTCAGCATCTGACGCTTTGGCCTCAATCGCGCAGGCGTCTTTAGTTGTCGTCGATTTAGACTTAGCAGCGCTGCTGAAACGCCTCGCCATTGCCGCTGAAAATATGAGAATGACCTAAAGCGATTTTGGCTAAAGGTGCACAATGGCGAATGAATGGGATAGTGCGTGTGAAGACGTGGACATGGCGCGCGCCATGGCAAAAGCGGCTGACCTACAAGAAGAGCACCGCGCACTAGATGGCGCAATCCAAGCCTTGCACGAAAACGCTCCCTACGATCAAATCTCGATCATGCGCTTGAAACGTCGGAAACTAGCATTGAAAGACGAGATTGCGTACTGGCAAGACCAACTGACCCCCGATATCATCGCCTGAAATGGTCGAAATATCAGTGCCCAACATGACAGAAAATCAACAACCATTCGCTGTGACAATCCTGACGTTGATGCCCTCCGCGTGGCCGGGTGCTTTGGGTGTGTCATTGATTGGCGCGGGGCTTACCAGCAATAAGTGGAGCCTTGAAGCGGTTGATATTCGCAGCTTTGGCGAGGGCAAGCACCGCCTTGTTGATGACACCCCCGCTGGAGGCGGGCCTGGTATGGTCATGCGGGCCGATGTTGCTGCTCGTGCAATCGATAGCGTGCCACAAAATGGCCGCCCCCTGATCTACCTAACACCGCGCGGTAAGCCGTTGACCCAAGAACGAGCGCGCCAATTGTCCGATGGACCGGGGCTCGTGCTATTTTGTGGTCGGTTTGAAGGCCTCGACGAGCGGGTTATTTCTGGGCGCGGGATGGAAGAGATTTGCGTTGGCGATGTGGTTCTAACCGGAGGTGATTTGCCCGCTCAAATGTTGGTGGAGGCCACGGTGCGTCTGCTGCCTGACATGCTGGGAAATGGGGACAGTACCTTGCAGGAGAGTTTTGAGGACGGTTTGCTGGAGCACCCGCTCTACACAAAGCCACGTGACTTTGAGGGCGTCGAGATCCCGCCTGTGTTGTTAAGCGGCGACCACGCCAAAATCGGGGCATGGAAAAAAAGCCAATCGAGGGTCGCCACTAAAGCCACTCGACCTGACCTTTGGGCAGCATACGAGCGTGACAAAGGCTAGTGTTTGCTGTAATCGCGCCATTCCTGAAACTTCAAAGTTCTCTTTGACAACAACAATGCCGCGGCCAGCTTTTGGTTTTTAAGCCAAAAACGCTGGAATCGTGCAAGGTGAGCTGACATGAATATTCTACAAACACTCGATGCCGAGGAAGTTGCTCGCGTATCGGAAGGTAAAAGCATACCCGAATTTTCGCCCGGCGACACGCTGCGCGTTTCGGTCAAGATCAAAGAAGGTGAGCGCGAGCGCATCCAGGCCTATGAAGGCGTGTGCATCGGTCGCGCCGGGGGTGGTATCAACGCCAACTTCACTGTGCGCAAAATCTCTTTTGGTGAAGGCGTCGAGCGGGTATTTCCACTTCATTCGCCTAACGTTGCGGCCATCACTGTTGTCCGCAAGGGCAAAGTGCGCCGTGCGAAACTGTACTATCTGCGTGATCGTCGCGGTAAATCGGCGCGTATCGCCGAGCGCACAGTCGGTCGTGGCATTGAAGTGCGTACAAAGGCCTAGAGCATCGCGCGCAAAATCTGAAACAGATTTTCATGGGCCACGTATGCTCTATCTTAAAGTGCTAGATCGACCTGACGTGCTTCATAATTGAAGCACGGCGATCTAGTTACTGCCTCACCCCATGCACAAGAAGCGGTCCATTGGGCCGCTTTTTTTGTGCTCCAAATCCAAAGCAAAAAAAGACCCCGGCGCTTGCAGGAGCGGCCAGGGTCAAAAAAGTTATTCGCATGCAGGGGACCTGAAGATTAGGTCATATCCCTCAGCGCAAAGCATGTGCCACGCGTCGCACGGGCCTCAAAGCACTATTTCAGGCCGATTTGCGACCTCCTTACCAATTTGGGGCAAGTCTGTGTGCCAATGTGGGGCGATGTCAGGCGGCATGTCCACGTTTTGGAAATCCTCACGCAACTGATTACCCAATCTAAACTAAATTGTGTCTACTCTGCGATGATGAAATTGACGATTATCGAAACTGGCAAACCACCTGAACCGATCGCTGCGGACTTTCCCCATTACCCTGCGATGGTGGAAGCCATGTTGGCGCCTTACATGCCGGGCCTGCAGTGTGACACAGTTGCCTTGATCGAGGGGCAGCCTTTGCCAAGGTTCACCAATGTGGAAGCGGTGCTGATCACGGGCTCACCTGTTGGTGTGTACGATCCTGTCCCTTGGATTGCTCCCTTGAAACGATGGATACGCGACGCAGGTCAGCACAAAATCCCCCAAGTCGGCATCTGCTTTGGTCATCAAATCATGGCAGAGGCCTTTGGCGGGCAGGCGGCCAAAGCACCTCAGGGTTGGGGACTTGGACGCCATGACTATCACGTTTCCGCGCGCGAGATTTGGATGGACCAGACCGCCAGTCTTGGCCTAGCAGTCAGCCATCAAGATCAAGTGTTGGTCGCACCCAAAAACGCACGCGTGCTCGCTCGCTCTGATTTTACGCCCAATGCTGCGCTCGTCTATGACCATGCGCCGGCCCTATCATTTCAAGGCCACCCTGAATTCTGTCAGCAATTTGCAGACGCCTTGATACGGTCACGCAGGGGCACACGTTTCCCGATTGACCTAGCCGATGAAGCCTTGGCATCCTTGGTTCAGCCGCTTGACGGCGTGGTTGTTGCGCGCTGGATTGCAGCATTCTATCTCCACACGCTCAAAAACAATGCTATGGTCAGTGCAGCTCAAGCTGCTTGAGTGCTGCGAAAATCTGCAGATAGAATCGTATTACCTGCTTGACCGCAGTCGTCCCTAGCGTCACTCGTATCAACGGCTGAGGCGACAAAAGGTACAATATGGACCCTGAGTTCTGGATTTTCTTTGGCGTCGGCTTTTTGGCCCAATTGGTCGATGGTGCCCTGGGCATGGCTTATGGGGTTGTTTCCTCCACAGTCCTGCTCGCTTTTGGTGTTCCCCCTGCTCAGGCGTCGGCGAGCGTTCATGTAGCCGAGGTGTTTACAACAGCGGCATCAGGATCCTCCCACATCTTGCACAAAAACGTCGATTGGAAATTGTTTCGCCGTTTGGCTTTGCCCGGTGCCATCGGTGGTATCGTCGGCGCTTATGTCTTGACCGAGATTGACGGGGATGCAATTCGACCCTTTATCACAGGCTATCTAGCTATAATTGGCGTGTTCATTCTCTACAAAGCGCTCAGCAGTAATAAGCCACACCCGCATCGCGAAATCGGCCATGAAGCATCACCGTTAGGGCTTGTAGGCGGGTTTTTAGACGCTGTTGGCGGCGGAGGTTGGGGGCCGGTGGTCACATCTAGCTTGGTGGCTTCCGGCAGTGCGCCACGTCAGACAATTGGGACCGTCAACACCGCTGAGTTTGTCGTGACGGTCGCCATTTCTGCTACCTTCGTGGTCGCGTTATTTACTGGAACTTGGGAAGGCAACAAGGATATTGCTGGCCACGCTTGGGCTGTGGGCGGACTGATCGTCGGCGGTGTCATCGCGGCACCCCTTGCCGCATGGATTGTAAAAATCATCGCGCAGCGTACTTTGATGATTATGGTCGGTGTTTTGATTGTTGCGGTTGCGGGCTTTCAAACGGCAAAGTTGGTTGGGCTTGTTTAA
>JAYSRI010000480.1:0-2677 GCA_043721175.1 Alphaproteobacteria bacterium | reverse complement strand
CCAGTGGCAAGACACCCAAGCGCCAGCGAATCCCAGCTTTGGATGTGCGTGCGAAGATTTCGGGTCCAAAACCGATTGAAAAACTATCAACTTTGACTTTGAACCACCGAGCCACTTGAAAGTGGCCAAACTCATGGACGAATACAACCACACTCAGGACGGCAACAAAGGATGCAGCGCCGACTAAAAAACTTCCAATTTGATCTAGCATCTAGCCTTACCCGTTTCTAATTGCACCAAATCGCAGGCCCATCTCGCCTAAGCGGAGATAAACTTGCGCTCTGCTACCTTTTCTTGGCCAATAATACGACCTGCCGCATCTGCCGAATAAACGTCAGCAAGACTGGTTATCGCACCATCTATGCCAGTTTTACTAGCGTGATTGAGTGTTTCAGCTACGATTGCGGCAATTTCTGGAAAGGCAACATTACCATCCAGAAAGGCTTGAACCGCAACTTCATTAGCGGCGTTCAAAATTGTTGGCGCACCGCCCTTTTTTTGCAGCGCAGCGCGTGCCAAACCAAGCGCTGGAAACGCAACTAAATCAGGTAGTTGAAAGTCTAGCCGACCGATTTGAGCCAAGTCCAAGCGCGTGACATTCGTGTGCAATCGTTGCGGCCAAGCTAATGCGTTTGCTATTGGAATGCGCATATCGGGCGCACCCAATTGTGCCAAAACTGAGCCGTCAACATAAGATACAAGACTGTGAATGACTGATTGAGGGTGCACTAAAACGTCAATTTTGCTTTCCGGCATATCGAAAAGTAATGCTGCCTCAATCAATTCGAGACCCTTGTTCATCAAAGTGGCACAATCGACCGATATTTTTTGCCCCATTGACCAATTAGGATGCGCAATGGCTTGGGCGGGCGTGGCTGCGGCAATTTGCTGCTTGGTCCATGTTCGGAACGGGCCACCAGAAGCCGTCAAAATAAGTTTTTCAACACTGCTTGGGTTAAAAAGCACTTGGAAAATCGCATTATGCTCACTGTCGACGGGCAGCAACTGCGCACCGGCTTGTTTGGCAGCGTTCAGGAAGACCGAGCCGGCACAAACCAAGCATTCCTTATTTGCAAGCGCGATAGCCGCACCGGTTTGAGCAGCTGCCAAGGTTGGTGCGAGGCCAGCGGCACCAACGATGGAAGCCATAACGATGTCAGCTTTTCGTTGTGCCGCTTCGACAAGCGCCCCTGCTCCGGTGCCGATCTCAATGGCATGACCGCCGAGTGCCTCTTTCAAAGGCGCGGCAAAACGCTCATCAGCCAAAGCGACAAATTCTGCACCGACATTGATGGCGCTGGATGCGAGGCCAGCCCAATCTTTGTTCGCAGTGAGCGCCACAATTTGGAATGCTGGAGGGTTTCCTAGCGCAATGGCTTGGGCATTGGCCTGACCAACGACGTCTAAAGTAGCACGACCAACGCTGCCAGTAGCACCCAAAATAGTCAATCGGCGCGACGTCATCTTTATGTCAGTGCCAATTTAAGGCCGGGTATAACAAGAATTAAAAACACCAAGGTCGACGCTGCTGATAGATGGCCGTCAAGCCGGTCTAATATGCCACCATGGCCGGGAATAACGCCTGATGCGTCTTTGACACCGAAATATCTTTTGGCAAGGGATTCCAGCAAATCACCCCCTTGACATGCAACTGCTAACACCCAACCAACTATTGCCCACGAAAGCAGGTCAGTGTGGGACAATTGGGAATAGAGCGCGCCAGCGGCAATCCCCGCCAAAGTCCCACCGATTGATCCCGACCACGTTTTATTTGGGCTTATCACTGGGAACAATTTCGGACCACCAATGGAACGCCCGACAGCATAGGCGGCAGAGTCAGTTGCCCAACAAATTGAAAACAAGCCGAATAGCAACGTTCGCCCGACCTCATCACCGCCACGCAATCCTGCTAAAGCCCAACCGCAAGCCGCCAGATAAAGCGTCCCGACAATTGCCCAAAACCCTGCCTTTTTGGACCAACCAAACAGAGTTAGGAAGAATCCAAATGCTGCCACAGCTTCGAATGTTCGCGGCAACATGACAAAACAAACACCGCAAATCGCAGCAATAAGCGCGCGTAACCACAACAGAGTTGCATCCGGCGAGATCATGCGTCCCCACTCGTAAGCGACCCCTCCCATTACAAACGCAGCTAAAATCGCCCATCCGATTCCACCGAACCAAGCCGCTGTCACGCTGACAATAATCATCACTGCCGCCGACGCAACACGGATTGGCAAGTCGCTGTTATGCAGAGCAGAATTGTCTGAGCTCACGGAGTTATCCCCCCGTACCGACGCTGCCGCACCGCATATTGGGCGAGTGCTTCTTCCAAGTCCTTCCGTCCAAAGTCTGGCCACAACGTATCTACAACCAGAAATTCAGCGTACGCAGATTGCCAAGTGAGAAAGTTTGAAAGCCGTTGCTCGCCACTTGTGCGAATCACCAAATCCGGGTCGGGCCATTCGTTTGTTGGCAGATGTGCTGAGATGATTTGTGGATTGATATCTTCGGCCCGCATTGTTCCGTTCGCCACTTTATCCGCGATCTTGCGGACAGCATCAGCGATTTCAACTTGGCCGCCGTAATTGAAAGCAATGACAAGCGTCATGATCGAATTGTCGGCTGTCTGGCTTTCAGCTTGTTCAAACAATTTCAAAATATCGGGTGGGACACC
>JAYSRI010000479.1:0-6796 GCA_043721175.1 Alphaproteobacteria bacterium | reverse complement strand
CAAACTGGTTGACGGCCTGTCGCGCTCCTCATCAAAACTGGCCGAGGGGGTGGCCGCTGTTTTTACCAAAGCGAAACTCGACAATGACACCCTTGATGAGTTGGAAGAATTGCTGATTGCGTCCGATATCGGTGCGCCTGCCGCTGCACGCATCCGCGCGGGCATTGCCAAGGATCGATTTGGCAAAGACATTAGCAGCGCCGAAATCAAGTTAGCGCTCGCCAGCGAAATCACCGCGATTCTGGCACCCTTTGAGACCAATGACAGCCCGTTTGAGCGCACCAATGACAATCCGCGCGTGATCCTATTTGTTGGCGTCAACGGCTCTGGCAAGACCACGACTATTGGCAAGATCGCGCACAATTTGGCGGCTGGTGGCCACAAGGTGATTTTGGCGGCAGGGGATACGTTTCGCGCGGCGGCGGTTGAGCAGCTCAAAGTTTGGGGCGAACGGGCGGGCGTGCCTGTCGTATCACGCGATACGGGCGCAGACGCGGCTGGCCTCGCCTATGATGCGCTGGCCAAAGCCAAAAGCGACCACGCGGACGTGCTATTAATCGACACTGCAGGACGGTTGCAAAACAAAGTAGAGCTGATGAATGAGCTGTCCAAGCTGGTCCGCGTTATCAAAAAACTCGACCCTGATGCACCCCATGAAACATGGTTGGTGCTGGATGCAACTGTTGGTCAAAACGCTTTGTCCCAGACCGAGGCATTTCGCCAAACAGCGGGCATTACCGGCCTTGTCATGACCAAGCTGGACGGGACTGCGAAAGGTGGGGTGCTTGTGGCGGTGACAGAAAAGCACAAACTGCCCATTCGCTTCGTTGGCATCGGTGAAAAGGCTGATGATCTTCAACCCTTTTCGGCAACAGCCTTTGCCCATGCACTTGTCGGGCTCAATAATTTTACTTCAACGGGGTCCACCCACAATGACTGATCAAACAATACGCAAAGCAGGAACTGACACCATATTGGTGCGCGGCGGGCAAACCCGTTCGCGCCACAAGGAAACCAGCGAAGCCCTCTATCTGACCTCTGGTTTTGTCTATGACAATGCCGCAGAGGCGGAAGCGCGCTTTAAGGGTGAAGCGCCTGGCTATCTCTACGGCCGTTATGCCAACCCGACCAACACCATGCTGGAAGAGCGTTTGGCATTGCTCGATGGCGCGCAAACGTGTCGTTTAACCGCGAGTGGTATGGCGGCCGTGACAGCGGCGTTGCTAGCCCCTTTGCGGGCAGGCGATCATGTGGTTGCTGGTAAGGCGCTATTTTCGTCGTGTCGGTGGGTGATAGAGACTTTTATGCCCCGCTATGGGATAGAGTTCACATTGGTCGATGCGGGCGACCTAAGCGCTTGGAAGGCCGCGATCAGGCCAAATACCAAGACTTTCTTTCTTGAAAGCCCGACGAACCCGAACCTTGATCTCACCGACATCAAGGCCGTGGCAGAAATTGCCCATGAGTGTGGTGCCATAGTGATTGTCGATAATATTTTTGCTTCCCCCATTCTTCAGCGACCGTTTGAATTGGGTGCCGATGTGGTGGTTTACTCGACCACCAAGCATATGGACGGCGGCGGGCGTACATTGGGCGGGGCTATTCTTGGCACCGCCGCCTTCATAGAAGAACATATCGATCCCTATTTGCGCCACACCGGACCGGCAATGTCGCCATTTGTGGCTTGGACGGTGCTGAAAGGTCTTGAGACCATGAGCCTGCGGGTCGAGCGCGCTAGCATGAGCGCCGCCAAGATAGCTGATGCTATGGCGCTCCATCCATCGATTGGGCGCGTTATGTATCCCTTTCGTGCCGACCATCCCCAGCAGGCCCTTGCCAAAGCCCAAATGACTATGGGCGGGACGCTGCTAGCTTTTGAACTGGCGGGGGGCAAACCTGCGGCATTTGCATTTCTTGACGCCCTTAAAATTGTAGATATCTCCAATAATTTGGGTGATGCCAAGAGCCTTGCGACACACCCGTCAACGACCACACATAAATTGTTTGATCTCGCTGTTCAGGGCGAACTTGGTGTGACACCTGGGCTCGTTCGTTTGTCAGTGGGGATTGAGGATTATGATGACTTGTTGGCCGATGTGATGGGCGCACTGGACGCTTGCACCCCGTGACAATGGTGGCACCTCACCGTCGTTTGAATCTTTTGACCGGCGAGTGGGTGCTGGTATCGCCCCACCGTATGGGGCGCCCTTGGCAGGGTGAAACAGGGTCAAAGGCTGATATTGATACGCGAGACTTTGACCCGACATGTTATCTGTGCGCGGGCAATGAGCGTGTTGGTGGCACTCGCAATCCCAACTATCGCGGTGTCTGGGTGTTTGATAATGACTTTCCGGCCATCTTGGCGGACAGTGAAGCGCCACCTAAACTGGATGATCCGTTATTAGTGCAAGCACCTGAAAACGGTATTTGTCGAGTGATTTGCTATTCACCAGACCACAGCAAAACCATGGCGCGTATGTCTCAGGACGACGTTTTAGCTGTAGTCGAAGAATGGCGAGCACAATGGCAAGAGCTCAGCGCGCGTCCTGACATAGGCGCTGTGACGATCTTTGAGAATCGCGGTGCGATGATGGGTGCCAGCAATCCGCACCCGCATGGACAAATTTGGGCAACAGCCAGCGTTCCCCATGAACTCGCTCTAGAAGCCGCCCGCCAAAGCGACTATTTCACAGCACACGGTCGTGCGCTGCTGGTCGATTATGTGCAGCGGGAAATCCAAGCTGGCGAGCGTCTGGTTTATAGCAACGACAGTTTTGTTGTTGTGGTGCCATATTGGGCGGCTTGGCCTTTTGAGACTTTGATTTTGCCACGACGGGAAATCGCTGACATTGACCAGATGCAAGATCACGAATGCGCTGATCTTGCTGATGCATTGGCCAGACTGACAGCGGCTTATGACCGGGTGTTTGACGCACCATTCCCCTACACGATGGGACTGCACCAACGGCCAACCCAGATGTCTGGCGAAACAACTGCGTCAGGTTTCGTATGTCACATCCACTTCTACCCGCCATTGCTGCGCTCAGCGACAGTGCGCAAATTCATGGTCGGTTTTGAAATGCTGGCTATGGCGCAACGTGACTTGACGCCCGAAGCGGCAGCGCAGCGATTGCGTGCCTGTTTTTAGTGGCTAGCTATCGAGATCAAGCAAAAAAGGGGCTTCAAGGTTTTTTTGAAACACTGACACACAGATATTGTGTGCTGTCCAATTTTTGTTATAACAAATATTCATCTTCTGTGATTGGAACCAAACATGCCACCATCGCCTGCCACAGCACTACGCAATTATGATGCAGTTGAGCTGCGCCGCCTTGATGTTGCCCATCACTTACCAGCCCAAGCCGACTATGCCGAAATCCGCGACTTAGGCGGGTCGCGCATCATCACGCGCGCTGATGGCTGCCATTTTTGGGATGTGGACGGTAAAAAATATCTCGACGGTATGGCAGGTCTATGGTGTGTCGGTGTTGGCTATGGCCGCACTGAACTGGCCGACGTCGCGCACGAGCAAATGCTGGAGCTGCCCTATTACAACAGCTTCTTTAAGACCGCGACGGTGCCTGCGGTGCAATTGGCGGCAAAGATTGCCGGCATAACCGGTGGTGAACTTCAACACGTGTTCTTTAACTCGTCGGGCTCGGAAGCGATTGATACGATGTTCCGCATGGTCCGCCATTATTGGGCGATCCAAGGGCAGCCGTTCAAGAACATCTTCATCAGTCGCACCAACGGCTATCACGGTTCGACGGTCGCGGGTGCCAGTCTGGGCGGGTTCTCGTCGATGCACGCGATTGGTTCCTTGCCTATTCCGGGCATTGAACACGTCACCCAGCCTTATCAGTTTAATTTGGGTTTTGGTGAAGACGAGGAAGCGTTTTCCAGCAGATGCGCCCAAGAAATTGAAGACCGCATCCTGAAAGTCGGGGCACACAATGTCGCGGCGTTCGTTGGCGAACCCATTCAGGGTGCGGGTGGTGTGATTATTCCACCCAAAGGCTATTGGCAAAAGGTGGAAGCCATTTGTAAGAAATACAACATCTTGCTCGTCGCTGATGAAGTAATTTGCGGTTTTGGGCGCACGGGTCAGTGGTTTGGTCACAATACCTACGACTTTACCCCAGACATCATCACAACCGCCAAGCAATTGTCCTCTGGGTACGCGCCAATATCGGCGACGATTGTCAGTCGCCATATTGTGGAAGTTTTACGCGAGTTAGGCGGCGATTTTGTGCATGGCTATACCTACAGTGGTCATCCCATGTGTGCGGCAGTCGCACTTCGCAATCTCGAGATTATTGAGCGCGAAGACCTAGTGACCCGAACCCGAGAAGACACGGGCCCTTATTTTGAGCAAGCGTTGCAACGCCTTGTCGATCACGAACTTGTCGGACAGGTGCGCTCAAAAGGCTTGATCGGTGCGGTTGAGATTGTCAGTGAACCTGGCACCAACCACCGCTTTGGCGGAAAAGAAGGCACAGCGGGGCCGATGGTGCGTGATGCGTGTATTGCTAATGGCCTGATGGTTCGCGGCATTCGCGATAGTGTCGTGATGTGTCCGCCACTCATTGTCACTCACAGCGAAATCGACTTTATGGTTGAAACCATCAAGAAGTCGCTGGATCAATGTTTGCCGAGTTTACGGGCTTTGTAATAGGCAGACTTTTTTTGGCGCGGCAACGCGAGCATGGCGGAAGGTCAAGTTGCCGCCGCTCGTCAATCGATCCTTCAAGCACATTGTAAATACTGCTTGCCGAAAGAATGCAATTTGGTGGCTGCCTAGGACACGTGTGCGTTGCGAGGTCTACGCATTATTGTCATAAAAACAATTGGCTCATTAGATTGATTCCGAAGTCGCACTGCACATCAACGCATAATATCAACGGACCTTTGAGAGTACTCATGATAAATTAGAGCATCGCACGCAAAATCTGAAACAGATTTTCTTGGGCCACGTATACTCTATCTCAAAGTGCTCGATCGACCTGATGTGCTTCATAAATGAAGCGAGACGATCTAACGGAATTGTCGTCCCCGATGAGCGAGGCGACGACCGAGTATCCCGTCGCTTTTGTGCACAAACCAGTTAAGGTCCCTGCTCGTCGCTTCACTTCGGCAGGGATGACAATGCTCGGTGCTGTAAAATGGGACGTTAGTATTATGGCCTAAGCAGCCTCGGCAACACCCACGTCAACTGACGGGCCATTCGTAAGAACGACTACCATTTGGGCTGATTTTAACCCTGCATCAGCCATCAATAAATCTTCGATTTCTTCAGTCGGTGCCGCAAAAAACGCAAGCGGGCCAATGATGGTGGCCATTGCACTTATAAAACTCTGATCGGTCAGGAATTCCAGCACAGCAACACCTTTCAGGTCCGTTAAGGACTTAGAAAGAAAAGTTAAGCAGAAGTTAAAGGCTCTGCAAAGCTGTTTTTCGTTAAGAAGACCAGTTAACTAGCCCAACCAAGGCGTCATTAACCTTCTTTTTTGTTCATATTCATTGATTTGGCTGGCCTGCATTAAGGTTTCGCCAATCTCATCTAACCCCAACATCATCGACTTTTTCCGGCCTGCATCAATCTCAAACCTGTAGGTTGTCCCGTCCGGCGCTGTCAGGGTTTGCGCCTCTAGGTCAATTTCGAAGCGGGCGTTTTGACCATTGGCCTGTTCCATCAATTGATCCACAATTGTCTGAGGTAATACCAAAGGCAAGACACCATTTTTGAAGCAATTGTTGAAGAAGATATCGGCGAAGCTAGATGAAATGACGCAATCAATGCCAAAATCCTGCAAGGCCCAAGGCGCATGCTCACGCGATGAACCACAACCAAAATTCTGCCCGGCGATTAATATTTTTGCACCTGCATACGCAGCCTTATTTAACACAAAATCAGGTTTTGGCACACCGTGGACATCAAAACGCATGTCAAAAAATAGACCACGAGACAGGCCCGTGCGCTCAACCGTTGCCAAAAATTGTTTGGGAATGATCTGGTCGGTATCAATATTAGCGACCGGCAAAGGCGCGGCATGGCTGGCCAAAGTGGTGAATTTTTTCATGCCCGCGAGTTTAAGTGAGCACAGCCAATTTGAAAAGGCCTTCCGTTCATATCATGCGCCACGTGAGTGACTTGACAGCCTCGTCCACACAGCCACATCTGGGTGTACCCTGCGCTCACGACATTGCTGACACAGCCAGGCAAATCAGGATAGTTTCGTTTTATGTCGTCATCTGGTCAACCCATTCCCATTGTTGCTGTTGTTATCGGGGCAAGTGGTGCCATTGGTTCAGCATTTGTTGAAGCCCTTTGTGCCGACGCCGGTTTCACTCATATTTTTGCTCTCTCGCGCAGTGGGCAAGAATTTGATGACGAGCGGGTGCAAAGCCTGTTTGTCGATCTAGAGGATGAAAGCAGTATTGCCAACGCAGCTTTGGTGTGCGCGCGCGCTGGGCCATGTCACTTATTGATCAATGCTGTTGGGGTCTTGCATGGCCCGACGGGCATACGCCCTGAGAAAGCGCTCAAGGAGCTCGACAGCATTAAAATGGCTAAGTTGTTTGCGCTCAACACGATTGGGCCAGCCTTAGTATTAAAATATTTTTCACCTATTATGAGCCGCGATGGACGGGCAATTCTGGCTACATTATCCGCCCGCGTCGGCTCAATTTCCGACAATCATCTAGGCGGCTGGTACACATATCGGGCGACCAAAGCCGCGCTCAATCAAATCATCAAGTCTGCGGCTATTGAACTTCAAACCCGCCGGAAGCACCT
>JAYSRI010000478.1:0-6799 GCA_043721175.1 Alphaproteobacteria bacterium | reverse complement strand
TAGCAGCAACGGCTTTGAGTGCCCCAACATCATCGTCAACATGCTCCAAGACATCGAGCATCACAGCCAAATCCTGACTGGCATCAGCAATGGGAAGGTCATTGGGCAGGCGGCCCTCGAGAACCATTGCGTTTGAGCGGGTGGCTGCGTAGGTGCGCGCGATCGCATCTGGTTCAATCGCCGTGACGGTTCCAAACTGTGCCAAAACAGGTAAGTTAGAGCCTGTGCCACAGCCAATTTCGACAATATTTGCCGCGTCAGGTAGCATCACGTAACGAGCTATCACGGCACCAACAATGATACGCCGCGCCCGATACCACCAATGACCCTCGTCGATGGCAGCCATTTCGGCGTAAGCTGAACGTTCCATAGCATTGGCTCCTTGGTTGGATGCGCGCATTGCCTGATTTTACGTTTGAGTGCAAACGATCAAGGGACAGCTAGCATGGCGCGACCCTTGACTATAACAGCCAAAGTCTCGTCCCAGAGGTCATAATCTGCCAGCGCATCCATCGCCACAAAGCGCGCTTGTGCCGCGTCATCGCCTGCTACCGCATCGCCGCTAACGTGGCGCGCAACATAATCGATGAGCACAAAATGACGGGTTACGTCGCCCGTGGTGCGGCTCGTAAAGATGCCGTCAACGACGTCTATCAAGCCAATGAGCTGCGCCTCCACACCCGTCTCTTCTTTAAGTTCTCGCAAGGCTGCTGCCTTGGTGGTTTCGCCCCATTCAAGGCGACCACCGGGGATGGACCACTCGCCTAACCGCGGCGGCGTGCCGCGTTGGATTAACAACACGTCGCCCGCTTCGTTAAAGCAAACAACGCCAACTGCGGGTACCGGGCAAATCACGAGCGGGCGAGGCGAGAGAGGGTGTGTATCGTCAACCATATCCGTCCTGTGCTATCACAAACCTATGTGTGGTCGATATGCTGTAACACTGCCGCCCGAAGCAATGGCGACCCTGTTTGGGTCGGCTGACCGCCCCAACTTGCCGCCGCGCTGGAATGTGGCTCCGACCCAATTTGCACCGATGATCGCTATTGGAAAAGCAGGTGACCGACGCATTGTATCTGCACGATGGGGTTTACGACCGGCTTGGATGGTCAAGGATTTGCCGACTGGACCATTATTTAATGCGCGTAGTGAAACAATTGCCGACAAGCCTAGCTTTCGGGGTGCCTTCGCGCGCAAGCGATGCTTGATACCCGCCGATGGCTTTTATGAGTGGCAGCGCGATGGGAAGGCCCGCATACCGTATTTTGTCGCACGGCCTGACCGAGCGCCAGTCGCTTTTGCTGGCCTATGGGAAAGCGCGCCAGATGGGGCAGGGGGCATTTTGGTGTCGATGTCGATCATCACCGCCGCCGCACCGCCAGCATTTACACCAATTCACGACCGCTTTCCTGTTGTTCTGGCGGCAGACCTTTGGCAGCCATGGTTGGAATTGCACACTAGCAAACCTGACTTACAAGAAATGCTCAAAGCACCCGCCGATGGCGTTATGGTGCCATTGCGCGTTAGTGATCACGTCAATAAAGTAGCAAACGATGACGCAACTTGTTTTGCGCATTTGTAGCACAATTAAACGTTGAAAATAAAATATTAGCCTCCGATTGTGGAGCAGGTTTTCACAGTAAAACAGATGCTTAACTGTGCACTAAGCTAGACGGAAACTTGAACTGGGTGTTGTCTTGATATGAAATTGGAGTGCGTTAATTATGGAAAGTCCCAAAATTGCTATTCAATCAGGCGACAAAGTGAAGCTCAACAAAAGCGTTTGGGCCTTGTTGTTCGTGGTTGGAACAGCCTTTATGGCCAGTCGCTATGACTTCCAGCTGTCAACATTAGCCATGCCACAGTTCCAACAGACCTTTGGCTACGATGCGCAAACCTCTATCCTGATCGGGACATTTGCCAAAATTGGTGCGATACCCGCCGTCTTATTGACCTTTATGGCTGATCGGATTGGACGAAAGCCTCTATTTTTGTGGGCTATTATTGGGTTTTCAGTGTCGGCAATCCTTGTCGCAACCGCGCAGAATGCTCCGATGCTGGCGGTTGGATTATTCCTGACCAGGCTTTTTACCATGGTTGATGAGCTGCTAGCTGTGGTCTTGCTTGCTGAAGCGGCCCCGCCGCAAGCGCGCGCTTGGATGTTGGGGCTATTGTCGTTCCTTGGTGCTTCCGGCGATGGTTCTGCACTGATCGCTTATGGCAATTTCGCTGATCAGCCAGATGCGTGGCGCTGGATGTATGCCGCAGGTGCGGTTCCGGCTGTTTTGTCAATTTTCTGGCGCTTAGGGCTGCCTGAAAGTGCTGCGTTTGAGGCAGCGCGCGGGCAGGGGCAGCCTGATCCGTTCAAAGCAATCGGGGCAAACATAAAGCCCGTTCTTCTGATTGCTTTGGCTTATTTCTTGTTCTGGCTACCTATCTCACCCGCCATTTCTTACCCATCGCAATATTTGCAAGCCGAGGCGGGCTGGAGTCCGGGGGAAGTGGCAACAGTTTCTTTTCTTGCAGGTGTCGTTGGTCTTGCTGGCACATTTATTGGTGGCGCATTGGCTGATCGGCTCGGACGAAAGCCCGTTGCGTTGGTCGCGACTTTCATCTGCGTAGCGGGATTGTCGGGGGTTTATCTCAACACCGACCCTAAGTTGATCGGCATCACCTTGTCGGTTGGTTTTGTGGCTTGGTTTGCAGCCACCGTCGCACTGCGCGCCATGATGACAGAACTCATTCCAACCGCCGCACGCGCAACGGTCGCTGGAACGTCGGAGATTGGATCAACAAGTGGTGCTGTGGTTGGCGGCGGATTGGTGGCGCTGCTGGTGCCGACATTGGGCGGCGTTGGGCCAGCTATATTAGCCATTCTGCCCATGGTGCTGTGCGCGTTGATCGCGATTATGTTCCTACGAGAGACCAAAGGTACAGGGATGGTTGAAGGCGACAGCGCCTAAAGGTCAACCCACCAGCTCTGGCTGCAGGCGTGAGAAAACCCAATCGTTTGCTGTCGACGTGCTGGCATCGAAGCGATAACCTTCGATGTCAAATGCCTTGAGATTTTCAGGGTCTGTCACGCGGTTCTCAATGGCAAAGCGCGCCATTAGCCCGCGTGCCTTCTTGGCATAAAAACTTAAAATGCGGGCCTTGCCATCTTTCAGTTCTTTGAAGTGACAATTGATCACCGTAGCTTTGAGCACTTTGGTATCCACGGCGCGAAAATACTCGGTTGAGGCCAGATTGATAACGCTGGCGTGAGTGTGGTCTTGAAGATCATCATTGAGAACTTTGGAAAGACGGCTACCCCAAAAATCATAAAGACTATCTCCCCTTTTTGTTTTCAGCCGGGTCCCCATCTCTAGTCGATAGGGCGCGATGGCATCGAGGGGACGCAAAATGCCATAGAGACCTGACAGTATCCGTAAGTGATCCTGTGCCCAATTCAGGTCGTCAGGCGTCAATGTGCGCGCCGACAATCCTTGGTAGACGTCGCCATTAAACGCCAGTGCGGCCTGCAAGGTATCGCTTCCGTCCAATTTTGGATCAAGCGCTTGAAACCGGTGCCAATTCAAATCAGCTAATTTGTCAGACAAATCCATGAGTTTCGCGATTTGCGGACGACGCAGCCGAGATGTCACTTTCGCCAGTGCCGCCAAATCGTCGCTCATGCGAACTTTCGACCGCCCGACTTCAAAGTCGGGTGGACTGTAGTCAAGATTCTTGGCCGGTGAGATGAGAAAGAGCATGTCCGACAGTTAAGGCGAAATGGCAGCGCTGGCGAGGCCCGAATTGCAATTGCCAATATTGTCCCTCGCTCAGAGGAGTGGTTTTGTGTTCGGGGTTCCATACACCAACGCCTTAACCCCCATGCTTTCGCAGCTTTAGTCGAGCTTAAAAAAGCGCTAGAGTTGAAGGCACAAGAACCAAGGAACCCCAGTGGCAAGCTCAATTGAACAAATCCGCCCTTGGCGCACGATCACACGGCGCAAGTCTCGCCAGATTATGGTGGGCAATGTTGCTGTCGGTGGCGATGCACCTATCAGCGTGCAAACAATGACAAACACGCCAACCTCCGATGCGGGTGCAACGATTGATCAAATCAGGCGCTGCGAAGAGGTCGGCGTTGATATCATTCGCGTTTCCTGTCCGGACGTAGAGTCAACCGCAGCATTGAGCACAATCGTCAAAGCGGCCAACGTGCCCATCGTTGCCGATATTCACTTTCACTACAAACGTGCGATTGAAGCGGCCAAAGCGGGGGCCGCTTGCCTGCGCATCAATCCGGGCAATATCGGTTCGGCAGAGCGGGTGCGCGACGTGGTGAGTGCCGCGCGTGATCACGGATGTTCGATCCGTATCGGCGTGAATGCGGGTTCCTTAGAGAGCGATCTACTGGAAAAATATGGCGAGCCGTGCCCTGAAGCGATGGTTGAAAGTGCACTGGATCATGCCCGTATCTTGCAAGACCTTGATTTTCACGAGTTCAAGATTTCAGTAAAAGCATCAGATAGCTTCCTCACAGTGGCGGCTTATCATGCGCTCTCAGAGGTTATCGATTGCCCGCTTCATGTTGGTGTAACCGAAGCCGGGGCTGCGCGCTCAGGGACGGTCAAATCATCCATCGGCATTGGCTCGTTACTTTGGGCCGGGGTGGGCGATACCATCAGGGTTTCGTTGTCGGCTGAGCCAGAAGAAGAAGTGCGTGTTGGCTATGACATCTTGAAGTCGCTCGGCCTGCGAACGCGCGGCGTCAACATCATTGCGTGTCCTTCATGTGCACGCCAAGGCTTTGACGTGATCCGAACTGTGGAAGCGTTGGAGCTGCGCTTGGCGCACATTTCTGAACCGATCTCGCTGTCAATTATCGGCTGTGTCGTCAACGGACCGGGGGAGGCCTTGTTCACCGACCTAGGTTTTACAGGCGGAGGCAAGGGTGCCGGCATGGTTTATATGGCCGGTAAGGCCAGCCACAAGCTGGGCAATGAGCGCATGGTGGATCATATCGTTGAGCTTGTTGAAGACAAAGCGATTCAAATGCGCGCGGTCGCTGCGACGATCTAAAGCCTAACACTTATCAAATTTTATAAAAGCGCATATATACTTCGCGAAAGGACGATAAATGTATGCTGGCCCAAAATTCACTCCATCCGATTGATGCCGTGATCACTTGGGTTGATGGCGATGATCCCGCTCATGAAGACAAACGTCTGGCGTACCTGTTACCTTCGCGCGAACACTTACACGAAAACGGTATCAACCCGCACCGTTGGGCGTGCAGCGACGAGCTGAGCTATTGTTTGCGCTCAATCGAAAACAACGCGCCTTGGATACGAACAATCTTCATTGTTACCGATGCTCAAACCCCCGATTTGGCGCATTTATCATCGTGGCTGCGCGCAAAAATTAGGATCATTGACCATCGGGCCATTTTTGCAGGCTTTGAACAGGCATTGCCAACTTTCAATTCGTTAGCAATCGAGAGTGTATTGTGGCGTATAGATGGCTTGGCTGAGCATTTCATTTACTTCAATGATGACGTGTTTCTGACAGGGCCGTTGCGTTCTAGTGACGTGTTTCAAGATGGTCATCCGGTTTTGCGTGGGAAATGGGCGGACCGGTCATTGCTGGGGAATGATCCAGCCGATGCAGCTGATCCCACTAAATTTCATGACTTTATGCAGAGCAACGCTGCCGCTTTGTTAGGTTATGAGAAAGGCCACTTTTTTGCCAGTGCACATGTGGTGCATCCATTGAAACGCTCGGTTTTCTTAGCGTTGTTTGACCGCTTTACCAACAAATTCATCTCCAATATTGCCCATAAGTTCCGTGATATCAGCCAGTTTCAACCACAAAGTCTGCACAATGGTGCTTGCATTCAGTCAGGCAGTTACGCCCTAGCGGCCCAATCTGATTACTTGCATCTGCGCACAGGAGCGCTTGACGACTATAGTGCGGAAGAAGTTGGTTCCTATCTTCGCAAAGCGCTATCGCCAGACATTAAGTTCATTTGTATTAATGATTTAGGGCAGGTTGAAAGCGCCATCCCTGACGTGCGTGTTTGGATTGAAGCGGCGATTGCAGCCCGAAAAGAAGCGGCTTGAGCGGCACTCGCCTGACTGAGCCTTTTTTTAATAGCTTCTTTTTTGCTTTAAGCGCGATGATCTTTTGGTGTGCCCATGACAACATAGCTTGTGATTGTTGAGACCTGCGGCAAGGCACCTAAAACGTCGGTATGGAAGTGTTTATAAGCGGACAAATCAATTGTTTCGACGCGCAACAAATACTCGAAAGTGCCCGTTACATTGTGGCATTCCTTGACTTGTGGTGCATTGGCTATCGCCGCTTCAAAACCGTGCTGTTCGTCGCGAGTGTGACGCGACAACCCAACGGCGACATAAACCACAAAGCCAATTCCCATAGCGGCAGGGTTTAGAACGGCGCGATACCCGGTGATAACACCAGCACGCTCAAGCTCTTGCACACGGCGCAAGCACGCCGAGGCCGACAGGCCAATCTTGGCAGCTAAGTCAACATTGCTGATGCGCCCATCAAAGCAGAGCTCACGCAATATTCTGTGGTCAATTTGGTCAATTTTGTTCATGTCATGCAGAAAAAAGCTCATATTCGCTGAAAATGCAAGGACATTCTCAATAAATACTCATAAGATTGCGCCATGACAGACAACCAGCTTTTTCTAGGCCTGATGGCGTTTGCATTCGTATCGTCGGCAACGCCTGGGCCAAACAATCTGATGCTGATGGCATCGGGCACAAACTTTGGCTTTGCGCGGACC
>JAYSRI010000477.1:0-6844 GCA_043721175.1 Alphaproteobacteria bacterium | reverse complement strand
GGACAATTTTGCTGGCTCTATTGGCAGAGCGCAAGACTTGGACTGGTATTGGTGTGGATGTATCCAGCGATGCCTTGGAACTAGCACGTGAAAATGCTGACATCCACGGCCTTTCAGATCGACTTTCCCTCCAACAAAGCGATTGGCATCATGGCTTGTCCGAAACGTACGACATTGTTGTTTCAAATCCGCCGTACATCCCAAGTGCAGTCATTGATACCTTGCAAGACGAAGTAAAGGTTTTTGACCCACGTTTGGCGCTCGACGGCGGTGAAGACGGGCTTGATCCGTATGCGATCCTTTTTGAAGCCCTGCCAAACCTGCTCAACCCCGGCGGGATGTTTGCATTTGAGTTCGGCATCGAACAGGGTCCGGCAATCTTGGCGCTTGCTCGCCGGGTAAAAGGCCTTGCAAATGTTCGACTAATCAAAGACTTGTCGAATATTGAACGTGTTGTAGCTGGTAATTTGGCTTAAGCAAGTTTAAGTAGTCTATCGCTTGAAATATCATTATTTTTTGCTTCAGGAAATAATGCTTTACAAGCGCCAAATCAAGCATAGCATCCTTCTAATCTTGAAGTCGATCTGAGTACATAAAGACGACACAAGACCGGGAGGACAAAATGACAAAAAATGTACTGCTCAGCGGAGCGAGCACGCTTGCCGCCTTGTTTACTATCGTAAATCCCACTTTTTCTTTTGCTCAAGCTGCGGGCAACGCGCCTAAGCGAGAGGTCGAAGTGGTTGTTGTAACTGGATCGTTGATACGGGGGGCGTCTGAGAGTGCGTCGCTACCAGTCAATGTAATCACCGCAGCGGACCTCGAAAAAGCAGGCACGCCTAGCACGGTTGAACTCATCAAACTTCTTAACGTTTCCAGCGGCGTTCAAGGCGACACCAACCAGTTTGATGCGCGTGCGCAAGGCAATGAAGGTGCCGGTTCTGTCAATTTGCGCGGGATCGGGCCCGAGCGCACACTGGTGCTGCTCAATGGCCGACGCATGGCCTACAACCCATTTGGTTTGATTGGCACGGTCGTTGACACAAACCTTATCCCATCGTCGGCTATCGGTCGCGTGGAAGTCCTCAAAGACGGCGCTGCGGCAACTTATGGCTCCGACGCTGTGGCTGGTGTTGTCAACTTTATCACCAAAACGAATCAGGAAGGCTTCGAAGTTGGCGGTGATTTCAAAGCGATTGACGGATCAGATGGCAATTACACCGCGGCAGTCTCGTGGGGGCATTCAACCGATCAAGCCAAGTTGTTTTTCTCAGCTGGGCTGCAAGTGAAAACAGAATTGCCAATCACGGCGCGCGATTGGTCAAACTTCAAATACTTAGATAACCCAGAAGGCGGTTGGTCTGCCGCAGGAAATCCCGGAACTTATTTGCCAGTAAGCGCCGGCTTTTCGCCGTTAGCAGGCCTCAGCCGTGACCCCGGCTGTACGCCGCTTGGCGGTTTTGCTGGCTTTAGCGGCACAACGCCAGTTTGTTTCTGGCACTTTGCGCCTTATGACAACATTGTTGAAAAAGAACAGCGCTATCAATTGTTTGGTAGTGCTGACGTTAAAATCAACGACAATCATAGCCTGCACGTTGAAGCGCTTTATGCCAACACGGAGACGCCCGAGTGGAAGACTTCACCGTCCTATGCCTTCCTGCAAACGCCATCTGCCCAAGCAGCGCCAATTCCCCAACTAGCAGGTCGCTACTATGTCCCCGCTACCAATCCGGGCTTTGCCGATTTTACCTCCAAGAATCCCACTTTCTTTCCAGCCGGGACGGCAGGTGCGTTTATCTTTGCTTACCGCCCCTATGGCTTGGGCGGCAATCCACTGTTCGCCGACAACGGGCGGGGCAGTTCCCAAGGTGAACGTTTGTTCAATGCGACACGCATTTCAATTGGCCTGAAAGGACGCATCACCGACAATATCAACTACGATATTGCCGCCACCGTAATGGACGACAACGCTACCCGAACAGGCTATGATACTGTTGTAAACCGCTTTGCTTTAGCATTAAGAGGTTTGGGCGGATCGTCTTGCAATGTTGCCGCCAACACGCCGGGCCTGAACGGTTGTCAATGGTTTAACCCGTTCTCTACGGGCGTGGCGTCGAACTCAATCTCGGGCGAAACAAATCCTCAGTACAACGCTGCATTGGCCGCAACAAATGCATCTTTGACTTCTTGGTTTTTCCAGAAACTCCGGACTGAGCAAACAACCACCATTGGCGTCTTTGATGCTTTGTTCAACGGTGAATTGGGCTTCAAATTAGGTGCCGGAGCCGTCGGGTGGGCTTTGGGTTTCCAATACCGGGAAAACTCATTCCAATCCAAGTTTGACCCGTTGTCAGACTTGACCGTTAGCCCGTGTGTTTCGTCGCCAGATTTCAATAACAACGTTTGCGCCGCAGCAACAGGTCCAACTGTGTTCTTGTCAGGCTCAAGGCCTTCAAATGTGCGCGCCGATGTTAAGGCCGTGTTTGGCGAATTGAGGCTGCCATTCTCAGACAATCTAGAAGCCCAACTTGCCGGACGATATGAGAATTTTGGCGGCAATGTCGGCTCGACGTTTAACCCAAAACTATCGGTTAAATGGCAAGTCGTTGACGCCTTTGCGTTGCGAGGTTCGGCAAGCACGACGTTCCGCGCTCCATCGGTGAGCAATATTCAGCCTTCTTCGATTACGACGCTGCAGAGTATACTTGGCACGTTCCGCGCTGTTGATATCATTGGCAATCCAAGCCTCGTTCCCGAAACTGCAACAACCTACAATGTAGGCGCTTTGTTAAATTTTGCTGGCTTCAAAGCGTCTATTGATTACTGGCGCTTTGATTTCGACAACCCGATTGTTGCTGAGCCAATCTCAGGACTTGTCGCGGCATTGTTCCCAACAGCTGGTGCTGGAAACTGCGGGGTCGCAGCGTTTGCAGCGATCGAGGCCAAGTTCACGTTTGCAGGCGCTTGTAACTCAGCCAATATTGCTCGCCTCAATACCCTTTATATCAATGGCTCGCCATTGGTGACTGACGGCATTGACGTCAGTGCCGATTACAAATTCACCGACTTTATTGGCGGCGATCTTAAAATCGGCGTCGACGCAACCTACACGCTCCAATATAAAATCGACGCTTTAGCCATCGGTGGCGTTCAAGTTGCGGGCGCATTTGATGCGGTTGGAAAACTTAATTTCCAAACTACTGCCTATCCGCTGCCACAATATAAAGGCACACTTTATGGCCTTTATGAGCGCGGTGGTCATTCGTTGCGGCTTGCGATGAACTTCATCGATTCCTATGTCGATCAACGCACGGCTCCGTTCAATCCAAGCCAAAACTACAGTCAGACTTTGGGCACACTTGGATCTGTTACGACGGGCAAGACAATCGACGCTTGGCAATCGTTTGACATGTCCTATCGCTGGGCAATGGACAATGACCTAACCGTCACTTTTGCGGTTGAGAACATGGCTAACAAGGATCCATCCTTTGCGCGCCTTGAACTCAACTATGACCCGTTCACTGGCAGCCCATTAGGTCGGACCTTCAAGGTCGGTATCAAAAAGGCATTTGGCGGGAATTGATAAAAGCAAAGTCACCAAACAAATGAATGGCCCGCATCTTTTGAAGACGCGGGCCAAGTCATGTTGCAGTTAGCCAACAGAGCAAGGCTCTTTTCATTTGCAACAATACCCGCTACAGTATTGGCGTTTGTGGTGTGATCTGGGGTAGATCGGCATCCGGAAACGACACGTCACCCAATTTTGTTAAGCTGCATCCTGTCCAAGTGATCGTATGCACGAAAATCAAACAAAGGCGTCGTGAATGTGGCTTTGAGACAGAACTGCGGCGATTTGCTGCGACAAGGGTCTGCGAGATAGCCACCACGTCACATAACTGGCATCCGGTTAGTGTGTGGCAAAACCCTTCTATTGCAACACTATGGCCGAACACTTGGCCAAGAAAAAAACAGGTTCTGCATGATTAAGCGGCAACGCGGGCGGGGACGCAATCCCGGCCAAAAACCACAAAATAACAATCCAAACCGTGCCTATGAGTCAAATGGTCCCGACCTAAAAGTCCGTGGCTCGGCTCAAACCGTGTTTGAAAAGTACCAGCAATTGGGTCGCGATGCGCAGAGCAACGGCGACCGGGTGTTGGGTGAAAACTATATGCAACACGCCGAGCATTACTTCCGCATGCTGCGCGCTATGCAGCCAACATTTGTGCCCCGCACTGAGCTGATGATTGCTGGTTATGATGACGAGTATGAAGATGGCGATGACGCTGGCCAACTCGGAGATGCGCGCGACGGTGAGCAAGCGGAAAACGGAAACAATGGCAGCAATGGTCAGCCAGACTTCCAACAAAATCGACCGCAAGTTCAAAACCGCGACAGAGATAATCGAGAGCGAGATAACCGGGATCGAGAAAACCGAGATCGGGGCCAACGAGACTTCCGTGACAATCGCGAGCCGCGCGAACCTCGTGACCCAAATGAGCCGCGCCCAGAAGGTGACGAAGGCCGCTTTGGCCGTCGTCGTCGACGCCCTGATCGGTTCGGCAATGAGGCTGGCAACGGCCAAACGAACGGTGAGGCAAGCACTGAGCAGAATGTCGGTCGCGGCGAGTATCGCAACGAAGGCCGTGGCGAAGCTCAACCACGGCGCGAAGCTCGGCCCGCTTACCGCGACGAGAATCGAAATGACGTCCAAAGCAATGATGCGCCAGCACCGCGCGTTGAGGCTTTTGAACAGCCTGAGTTCAGTGAACCCGCAGGCTTTAGCAACCCCCAAGAAATAATTGTAAAAGATGATACCGCACCGCCAGCGCGTGAACGCCGTCCGCGGCCACCACGTCCACCTCGTGCGCCGCGCGAAGATGCACCAAAGGCGACAGAAACAGGGTTTGGCGATGAAATGCCCGCTTTTTTGAGCGCGCCTATACCGCCTATCTCTGGCGAATAAGCCAGCGCAAGATAACTCTCTATTTGAATAAAGGGCGGCAAAGCATTGGCATTGCCGCCCTTTTTTGTGTAAGCTGTCGTCAGGTGTCCGTTAGACGAAAAAAAAGGAACATATCATGACAACCAAAGGCCTTTTCGCTTTTAGCCTCGCCATCCTAACGCTGGCCTCATGCGGTCAGCAACCAAGTTCTGCGCCAAAATCTGACGCCGCAGCAATGCCAACACCGACCGTCTCCGGTGCTGCAACTGAAATGCCGGCTGGCACACAAATGGCAGCGCTATCCATGATCAACGCAAAGATCAAAAAGCCCACAGACGGGCGGCCAACAAGCGCCTATCTGATGATCGAAAATGGCGGCCCAACGCCAGAAACAATCACCGCTGTTTCATCTCCTGATTTTGGTCGCGTCGAACTCAGCGACCACGTGATGAAAGACGGCCTAGACTCAATGGTCAAGCTCGACACGCTGGAAGTGCCTGGAAACGGCCAATTGGCGTTTGTACCCGGCGGCAAGCACCTCATGCTGTTTGATCCTAAGAAGCCACTTAATAACGGCGACAGCACCAAAATCACTATTACTTTCTCAAACTCAGGCCCGATTGAAACCAATTTCGTCGTCCTTGACGTTATCCCGCCCAGCACTGGGGCTTCGGTCGATCCGATGGCTGGACATGACATGAGCGGAGCGGCAAAAAAATAGACATGGAAGCGCCCGCGTCCCGCAACGCGAAGTTCGCATCGCTAAAGGCCATACCACGTGGGATTTGGGCTATCGGCTTTGTGTCTATGTTTATGGATATCTCTTCCGAGATGATCCATGCGTTGCTACCGATTTATCTCGTTACGACAATGGGTGCCTCCACACTGGCGGTTGGTGTGATCGAAGGGATTGCCGAGGCAACGGCTTCGATCACCAAAGTATTTTCTGGCGCTTTTTCCGATTGGCTGGGAAAACGGAAACTTTTGGCCGTTATTGGCTATGGGCTAGCTGCGTTTACCAAGCCGGTATTCCCTTTGGCGGATACAATTGGCTGGCTGATTGGTGCGCGATTTGTGGATCGAATCGGCAAGGGCATTCGTGGTGCACCGCGTGACGCGCTCGTCAGCGATATTTCGCCAGCGGAGGTTCGTGGCGCTAGCTTTGGCCTACGCCAAAGCCTTGATACAATTGGCGCATTCTTGGGTCCCCTTCTTGCCATCGTGCTGATGTTTGCGACAGCTAACAACTTTAAGGCGGTGTTTTGGATCGCGGTTATACCGGGCTTTATCGCGCTTGCCTTAATGATGTTCGCTGTGAATGAACCGGCTAAAGCGCCGCGCGCGACACCAATTGCGTTCCCGCTTAAGCGCAGTGAGATTGCGCGATTGTCACCCGCGTTTTGGCAAGTTGTTGGTGTTGCAGCGGTGTTCACGATGGCGCGCTTTAGCGAGGCCTTTTTGATCCTCAAGGCGAAAGCAGTCGGCTTGCCAATTGCGCTTGTGCCAACGGTCATTGTCGCTATGAATATCGCTTACGCCGCGTCGGCATTTCCCGTTGGCATTGTATCAGATGGCGCAATGGGGCGCGGAAAACTACTTGTGATCGGGCTCTTATTGTTGATCGTTGCCGACGTCATTTTGGGCTTGACCAACAGCGTTTGGCTTGTCGGAATGGGCGTTGTATTGTGGGGCCTGCATATGGGCTTCACACAAGGGTTACTGGCAGCATTGATTGCCGACACGGCACCCGCCGACATGCGCGGGACAGCCTTTGGCATGTTCAACTTGGTGACAGGCGTGGCCATGCTGCTGGCCTCCGTTTTGGCCGGATGGCTTTGGCAGAGCTATGGCCCGAGTATGACTTTCTTTGTTGGTGCCGCTTTTGCAGCGCTATCACTT
>JAYSRI010000476.1:0-2700 GCA_043721175.1 Alphaproteobacteria bacterium | reverse complement strand
CGAGACGCCTTTGTGTTGGCGGGGACTGTGCTCGCTGTGTTTGTGCCAATTTGGTTTGCTGCGGCGGCTTTGGGCACCAAGTTTGGCCTTTGGGGCTGGAACGTTGGCCTGTTGAAGATGGTCGGCGGGATTGGCGTGCCACTGCTAGGCGTGTTGGTGTTGGTGACTTTTGTAACCAGCCTCATGGTAGCCTTCATCAAGCCGCGCGCGGGCTTTGGCGCGTTAGCAGCAATGTGGGTTGTGGCTTTGGGTGCTGCTGGTTTAGCCTTGTCTGCCGTTCGCCAAGCCTCAGCCGTACCGCCAATCCACGATATTTCAACCGATACAAGGGCACCTTTGACGTTCTCTAGCAAGGTCATGGCAGACCGGGGCACCACCTCCAACAAAGTGTTGCCGCCCAACGAAGCCAGCGTGCCATTCAATCGCGAACGCCTGAGCCAATGGTCGGGCCGGACGTTGGTTGAGATCCAAGCGGACGCATTCCCGACAATCAAGCCTGCAATGATCGAAGGCCAAAGTGCAGCGGCTGTTTTCGCCAAAGCCAGTGCAGCGGCCAAAGCGTCAGGCTTTAAGGGCATTACGGAGGACGCCAACGCGATGCGTATTGAGGGTTATGCTCAATCCTTCTGGTTTGGTTTCAAGGATGATGTGGTCATTCAGGTCACGCCAATCGCCAATGGCGGGCGTGTTGATATGCGCTCTGTAAGCCGTGTCGGCGTGTCGGACCTGGGTGCGAATGCGAAGCGTGTCGAGGCATTTCTAGCTAAAGTTCGCTCGTAAACGAGCTCGGTTTCGCGGGTCAGTTGCGTCACATGATTGACATATCAAAGTTGCGCTGAAATTAACCAACAGCATGACTGTGTTTATTCGACATTTCGCGAAGGCTACGGCTATGCCTTTTGTTTTGGCTCTCGGCTTTGCTGTTACCAGCTTTGGTGCGCCGGTCTATGGAGCTGCGGCTGTTGGTACCAAGGCAGAAACCGCGACAGAAGCAGTGTCGGCGGGTCTGTCAACGACGTTGCAATCAGGTCCACGTCCACAGCGTGAAGTTGATGTGATTGTTGTTTGGGGTTTTCGGCTGCGCTCGGCAGTTCAGCCCACCCAATCAGCTGCCTTGCGCAGCGGCTATCTTGAGCTTGTTGATAAAGTTGCGTGCATCGACGCGGTGTGCGGGTTTGTTGTAGCGCCAGATGGTAACCGCTGGCGCGCGTCCAACGTTTTGAGCGGCACAGAAGCCGAACTACAAGAACGCCAACGCAACATGGAGCGCGACGGCGCAACTTTGGTCATTGTGCACCCCAATGGAGCGCGGCGCAGTATTCCGACGTTTTAGAGCAGTGCTACAACCGTTCACTACGGCTTAGCCAGAGCACGTTGAGCATCCGCGACGGCCTCATCACGTTCTTCTTTTTCAAGTATTTCCCGAGCAGGGCCACTTGAAACCAAAAAGACCAAAATGATGCCGATGATGCCGACAATCGCTGTATAGAAAAAGAACGCAGTATAGCCTGCTGCGGCCGCAGCACTGGACGTCTCCCACTTCTTTCCAGCCTCGTCAAACGCGCCTGCTGGTAAGTGGGAAAACCACGGCTGCATGAATACCAGCCAGCCCCCATCGGCAGCTTTTGCGGCACTTTCAACAATTCGGCCAGAAAGGGCTGAGAGAATTTTCCCCGGCAACGAATAGAGCGATGAAAAGAACGCATATTGCGTGGCTGTAAACCCTTCTTTGGTCAACATTGACATGTAAACGACAAGGCACGTTCCCGCAAAAGCCGCCGAGAGATTGTCAATACCGATCGAAAGATACAGCATCGGAATGCTGGGGCCTGACAGCGTAATCAGGACAAATGCAAGATTGGAAAGCGGTTGCAAGAAAGCGCCGATAATCATGCAGCGGAACAATCCGAGCTTTAGCACAAGCCAACCTGATAATCCGGCCCCAACCGCGCTCATAGCCGCACCGAAGAACTTTTGAATCAGCGCGATCTCGTCCTTGGAAAAGCCTGCATGTGTGTAAAGCAATGCGGTTACATTGAGCAGAAAATCGGCAATTCGATACACGCAAATGAAGGCTAGGATCAGTGTGGCGACATTGTTGTATCTGCCAAAAAAGTCCCGCATCGGGTCAACGAGCGCGTTTTGAAAGTATGCAGCGGGTTTTGTTTCGATGCCGGGGATTTTCGCGCAGGCCAGATATACAATTGTAAGACCAGAGATCGCAAAACCCACCTGCTGCCACACCCCCCAAGGTCGCGCCTTAAACGCTTCTGCCATGGCTTCAGGGCCGCCATAAAGGCCACCAACCAACCAAGCGACCGGCTCTGTCTTTCCAGCAAGACCAGCGGCTAGAAAACAGGCCGCTAAAATAACGATGCCAAGCCGCCCGATCCACTCGACAGCCTCCATGAGTGGATTGTCCTTAATATGCGCAGGTGGTGTCCAGCGTGGAGCCGGGGCAACACTTTCACGCGGTGCCAGCAATGTGGCAAGTATCGGCAAAAGCATCAGCGTTGCCATCACAAGGTAGGATATTGCCCAACCTTTCCAGCCATAATCATCGCCATTGATCCATTCGGCGATCAATAAAGGCAAGGCACCGCCTACCAATACAGCGACGCGATATCCCCATTGATACGTCGCCGTAAGCACGCCTAATCGATTGTTATCGCGTGCAACTTCAATGCGCCAAGCGTCAAT
>JAYSRI010000475.1:0-2701 GCA_043721175.1 Alphaproteobacteria bacterium | reverse complement strand
CAAGACGGCCCGTGTAAAGTGCGAGAAGGAACGGCGTCATGGCTGATCCCTCGGCGAAATGTAGCCAGTGCATGTAGTGTGGGTAGTCGGGCGAGCTAAAATCAACCGACAATTGCGGGCCATACCGACGCGCCAAGACATCAATAATCATACCGGACTCGGCCAGTACTTCGGCCCCATCGCTCACCACAGGTGACTTGCCCAAAGGGTGCACGGCTTTTAGCTCAGGTGGCGCTAAGCTGGTAACGGCATCGCGCTGATAATGCTTGATCTGATACTCAACGCCCAATTCTTCGAGTAGCCACAAAATGCGTTGTGAGCGTGAGTTATTGAGATGGTGAACAGTGATCATCGTGGTCGCTCCCGAGACGCCCCTTTCCGGGGGCTAGTTTATCACGTCTGCCTCTACCCAAAATGCGTTGGTTGCAAGGGTGCTTCTGAGATTATGTGCGGCTAATTGCGCGTCATGAACCGTCTCATACAGGCCAAAGCATGTGGCACCTGAACCCGACATCCGGCTCAACAACACATTTCGGGTGTTAGCAATGGCGATCAATATTGTCTCGATTTCGGGGACAAGAGTTATTGCCGCGGAGGTGAGGTCATTAGGGGCCGTCAACAAATAAGCCAATAGTCTTTGGGATGTCGATAGGTCTGGCAGTTTTGCGCCGTGAATGTTTGCCGTTAAGCCCAGTTCATCAAATCGTCTGTAGACCGGCCCTGTCGGACAAGGTTTGAGTGGATTAACCAACACAATGCCCATAGAAGCCGCCGGCGAAACAGGGGCGATAGTCTCGCCCGTACCCGTCATCCTCAATGCCTGACTTAACACACAAGCAGGCACATCTGCACCCAAAGTGGCAGCGATTGATAGCAATTCTGGCGTGGACAGTCCGAGTTCCCACAACGTATTCAGCCCAATAAGCGCAGCTGCCGCATCCCCAGACCCGCCGCCAATCCCTGAAGCCAACGGCAAATTCTTTGTCAGCGTGATGTTCGCCCCAACCTCAATTTGACAAGCAAATCGCAAAGCAAAAGCAGCCGTTATAACTAGATTATCTGCGCCTGCCGACAGCTCTGCACCAAATGGGCCTTTGATGGTCATAGTTAAATCGTTATCATGCGCAATCTCAAGTGTGTCGCCAATGGCCCGCGTAAACCCGACCAAGCTATCGAGAGGATGGCGACTATTGGCCAAGGCTGGGCCAACAGCCAAGGTCAGATTGATCTTGGCGGGTGCTAACAATCGCAAGCTCATCGAACGACGCTTGACCTCGCTTGTGCAGCCACGGTGCGCGACGAGGCAACTGGATTTAATGGCGGCAGTCCATCGCGTAGTTTTGCTTCGACGCTGCTCTTTTGCTCGCCTGTAACAACCAATCGGAGCGTCCGCGCCCACTCCATGCGGGCCTCATCCTCGCGCCCACTCCGCCAATATGCGTCACCAAGGTGATCGCTGATCTCGGCAAGAGAAGGCGACATATTGGCGGCGGTTTCCAATGTTGCAACGGCATCTTCATAGCGACCTGCACGAAACAATGCCCAACCTAAGCTATCTTGTATTGCGCCAGATCTTGGCCGCAAACGGGCTGCCGCGCGCAGCATGGTCAGCGCCTCGTCGATATTCTCGCCACGGTCAGCGAGTGCATAGCCCAGATAATTAAGCACATTTGGCTGATTTGGAGCAGCAGACTTGGCAAAGCGTAGATCAGTCAGCGCAATGGCCCATTTCCCTTGACGCTCTCGCGCGCCGCCACGACCAAAATAGAGCGGCCATATTTCTTCGTTAGTTTGGCCTCCAGCATGACCAGCCTCGATCAGGCTTGTGTAAATGGCTTCGGCTTCTGCATCATTTTTCGTTGCGGCGAGAACGTCAGCCAGCAATCGCTTTGCTGCAGCGCTGTCAGGGCGATTTGTTAGTGTTTCGCGTGCAACGGTTACGGCCTGCGATGGGCTGGCATCCAGTACCAACCACGCCAGTTCAGAGCGCGCTGAAAAGTAATCAACGCTGCCCGCCCCGATCCGCTCGAGCAATGGTTGGGCACTATTACCGCGCGATAAACTGATCAATTGCTGTCCCAGCGCCACACTGGCTGCATCTGAGCGAGGGTCAAGAAATACGACGAGATTAAACAATGCCAAAGGTGCACTGCTGCGACCTTGTTCCGCCAGCCCTTGCGCGATGGTCACAAGGCCTGCCGAGGCAATTGCACGCAAATCGGGCGCAGGCAGACGGGTCGAAGACGCCTGCAATTGTCCCAAGCTGGCGGCAAATCCACTGGCCTCCACCCCACCCGCCTTGATTAAGCGCAGATACATTGACACCGCTTCGGGCGTGCGATTGTTGGCAATTAGCCAATCGGCATAGGCCCTGACACCTAAAGGCGGAGCACTGCGCGAATCGAGCGCTGACTGAAACAATATGCCCGCCTCGCTTGCGCGTCCAGCTTGGTTCAAAATCATGGCGCGTGACATTAGCGCCATTTTGTCCAAAGCAGGGACGCCCGTTGCCCGCGCTGTCAGGTCAATTGCGGCACCGCCTTTGTTTTGAGCCAGCAACGCATAGGCGGCCAAATGATCGACAAAAAGGCGCAAGCTCGGTTGATAGTTTTGGCTGCTTAGAAGGCGATTGACCTCGCTAAATCTCCCGTCTGCAAAGGCGTCCACTGCCAGAACAAGGGCTGCTTGTTCATTGCGCAGG
>JAYSRI010000474.1:0-6889 GCA_043721175.1 Alphaproteobacteria bacterium | reverse complement strand
GCATATACACTGCGGTTGGTGGCTTGCGTGCGGTGATGGTGACCGAAGTTGTCCAGACCATACTATTGCTGGGCGCGTCGGTTTTCATCGCTTACTTTGCCTTTGATAAAGCGGGTGGCTGGGACCAAGTTATGGCCCAAGTCGACCCTGAAAAGCTGAGCCTTATTCGCCCAATTGGTGATCCTGGTGTGCCGTGGATTGGCTTGCTGACGGGCGTGCCGCTGCTTGGTTTCTATTTTTGGTGCACCAATCAATTCATGGCTCAACGGGTAATGAGCGCTAAAACGTTAGAACATGGCCGCTGGGGCAGTTTGTTTGCAGGACTATTAAAGCTACCGATTCTTTTCTTGATGGTATTGCCGGGAACCGCTGCCATTTTAATCTATCCAGATTTGCCCAGTGGCGACATGGTGTATCCAAAAATGATCTTTGACTTATTGCCAGTCGGCGTGGTTGGGATTGTGATTGCAGGCTTTCTAGCCGCGATTATGTCGTCGATTGCGTCAACTTTTAACTCTGCCTCTACACTCGTAACAATGGATTTTGCCCGCAAGTTCGCCCCCGACTTGAGCCAAAAAAGTCTCGTGACGATTGGACGGGTCACAACCTTGGTGTTGATGGTTTTGGCAATTGCTTGGATCCCTATGATCGAGAGATATGCCAGCTCGCTTTGGCAATATATTCAAGCCGTGTTGGCCTACACCGCTCCGCCGATTATCGCGCTATTTGTGCTGGGGCTTTTCTGGCGCAGAGCGAATGCAACAGGCGCCCGCATCGGTTTGATTATTGGGACGCTGACTGGCGCGGCGTTGTTTGTCAGCGTTGCTATCAACAAATGGATCGACATTCATTTTCTTACGTCTGCCGCCCTCATTTTTGTGGTCGCGTTGATCGCAACTTGGGCTGGATCGCTGTTAGCACCAGCACCGGATCAACAAGCGGTTGAAACTCTCATGTGGCACAAAGCTGACTATGATGCCGAAACGGTCGAACTCGCAGCCAAGCCGCTTTGGCAAAATTACCGCTTTCAGGCGCTGGCACTGTTGGCGATCACGGCTGTTTTGGTTTGGTGGTGGCGCTAGGAAAGTTTGGGTTATGGGTTCGGTCACTGTGACCAAAGGTAGTAAATACACACAAATAGTTTAGTTCTGGGCACGGAGAATTTTAGACATGATGGCGCAGATCAGGAGTTACTCTGCCCTCCACTTAAGTTGGTTGTAGCTGGGGAGAAGGAATGGCTGTTACGGGATCATATATTCGTTCGTTCTCGCTGATTGGGGTGCCAGAAGTCTGCGCGAGCATTGGCGTTGATTGTGATGCCCTTATGGTTCGCGTTGGTCTCGATCCTGCGCATCTACAATCCAATGATACTTTCATATCAGTGCGCGACTTTGCAACGTTATTGGAAGTTATGAGCAACGAAACGGGTATCGGCGATGTTGGTATTCAACTCGGTATAGTCAATCAACCCTATTATCCTAACCTCGGCTCAATTGTGTTTATGGCACGATTTTGCAAAAATGTGCGTGAATGGGAGGCCATGGCGCAAAGGCTTTGGGAATTTCAAGCAACCGGCTTTGTGTTCACGCTAATCGAAGAAGTGTCACCCGGGCTATCAATACTGAGATATGATGTTACCGACGGCAGTAAGTCGCCGCGCCAACATAGCGAATACGCAATTGCTAACATCATTGGCTTGATGCGCTCAGTGACCGGAATGGCCGATCAGCCCCCCGAGAAAGTCAACTTGCGGCACACTCAAATTGCTGGCTGCGACGCTATGGAAAAATTTGCAGGCTGTGGCGTCGTCTATGACGCACAATACAATGAGATTATCTTCGCGACAAGTATCTTAGACTTTCCAACACGGGGCGGCTTGACGCACTTTAAGGGCATTCTCAATAACTATGTCGAGTCTCGCCTCGACAACATGAATTATACACCAGATAGCACAACGACCAATGTCCGTCTGGCGATTGCAAGTCTTTTAGGTACGGGCAAATCCGACATTCAATCCATTGCCGAACTACTAAGTGTCCATCCCAAAGCTCTTCAACGTCAATTGGCAGAGGAAAACACCACATATTCATGCGTGCTAGAAGAAGTCCGCGAAAAGATGGCCAAAGACCTCATGATGCACTCCAAAGCACCGATAGCTCACATCGCAGGCCTACTCGGCTATGCTGCTACAGCGCCCTTTACCTTGGCGTTTAAGCGCTGGACGGGTGAGGGGCCGTTCCAGTGGCGCGCCACTTATGGCACTGCGCCCGTGACGCGCGCGCGCAAGTCGTCGCGCTCGTAAGACAGCGATTTTTCACCCATGGCGCGAAGTTGCTAGTAAATATTACGATGGCGCAGTAATTGCGACGGTGGGGCCTCAACAGGGAACATTCGTCATGCGTCATATTTTGGCACGCACTTTTACTTTTGCAGCAACCTTTGTTGCTTTGGCTGCGCCCTCTATTGCGTCCGCTCAATGGGAATTGCGTCCGGCACCCCCATCATGGGGTTTGCCGCAAACCCAACCCTCAGCTGCCGCGCAACAACGAACCGCACCTCAACAACAAGGCCAGGCATACTCTCGCGCTGACGCCCCACCGCTCAGTTCTGTCTCACTGGGGGAAGCCGTCGCTTGCTCGGCGGCCCTACAATTGGCCACCATGGCTGCGCCAAATTGGGCGCGTGAACGGGGCATAACCAAAATGACCAATGCGTGGTTGCAAAAGGTATTTGTGCTGGGCGAAAGCCAAGGTGTCACAGGCGACAAAGTGCCCAGTGTCGTTGAGGCCGAAATGCAAAACCAGATCAATGCGGCCGCAGGAGACCCAGCTATGTTGTCGCGCAAAGCATTCGATTGTGCGTCAAAGCAACCCAGTTGATGATCGGTTGACAGCGTTCCAGCCAGCTGATGTCGCACGCTGTCTCTTGCACTTATCACTCCTTACCGCCATTTAACGATCATGAGTGATTTTGACCGTCCCGCCGCCGACTGGCGCGGCACAACTATTTTGGCTGTACGCAAAGGCGACAAGGTCGTGGTTGTTGGCGATGGGCAAGTGTCCGTTGGCAATACTGTGATGAAGCACGGTGCGCGTAAAGTACGCACGCTAGCAGGAGGGGCCGTTCTGACAGGATTCGCAGGATCCACTGCAGATGCCTTCACATTGTTCGAGCGGCTTGAAGCCAAACTGGAACGTTTTCCAAACCAATTGTTGCGCGCCAGTGTGGAGCTGGCGAAAGATTGGCGCACGGATCGGTATTTGCGTCGTTTAGAGGCGATGCTGATTTGTGCCGACGCCGAAGGAACTTATGTGCTGACAGGCACTGGAGATGTGCTAGAGCCTGACCATCCTGTTGCTGCCATTGGCTCGGGTGGTGGTTATGCACTGGCGGCAGCGCGCGCACTGTATGATCAAGACCTTGATGCGGAGCAAATCGCTCGCAAAGCCATGGCAATTGCGGCTGATATCTGCGTTTTCACCAACGGCAATTTGACCCTTGAACAATTGGCAATTCCAGTATGACCGACCTATCGCCCCGCGAAATTGTATCTGAACTTGATCGCCACGTAATTGGCCAGAATGACGCTAAGCGCGCCGTCGCCATTGCTTTGCGCAACCGCTGGCGGCGCAAGCGCTTGCCCGAGAAGCTGCGCGATGAAACAACGCCAAAGAACATTCTGATGATCGGCCCCACGGGGGTTGGTAAAACCGAGATTGCGCGACGCCTTGCCAAGCTGGCTGGCGCACCATTTGTGAAAGTGGAAGCAACCAAGTTCACCGAAGTTGGCTATGTTGGCCGCGATGTAGATCAAATCATTCGCGATCTAGTTGAGGCGGCAATCCACCTCGTCCGTGATCGTCGCCGCAAAGACGTGCGTGCCAAAGCCGAAGCGATGGCCGAAGACCGTGTGCTCGACGCGCTGGTTGGAGCTGAAGCAAGTGACGGCACGCGAGAAGCCTTTCGCAAAAAACTGCGCTCTGGCCAACTTGCCGACAAAGAAATTGAGCTAGACTTTGAAGTGGCCTCATCCAGTGGGTCTATGATGGACTTTCCGGGAGCCCCCGGGGGCATGATTGATTTAGGTAGTATGCTGCAAAGCCTGTCTGGCTCCAAAAAACGTGCGCGTAAGACCACTGTGGCTGAAGCGTATGAGCCGCTGGTGACCGAAGAAAGCGATAAATTGCTGGATAAGGAATCGATGACGCAAGAAGCATTGCAACTGGCCGAAACCGAAGGTGTGGTGTTCATTGATGAAGTTGACAAGATTTGTGCACGTGCCGAACGCCAAGGCGCTGATGTAAGTCGCGAAGGGGTGCAGCGCGATCTCCTGCCTTTGATTGAAGGCACAACTGTCTCAACCAAGCACGGCGCGATTAAAACAGACTTTATTTTGTTCATTGCGTCGGGCGCTTTTCATGTGGCAAAGCCCTCTGACTTGTTGCCTGAGTTGCAAGGTCGCCTTCCAATTCGCGTCGAGCTTCAAGCGCTGACACGCGACGATTTTCGGCGCATTTTAACCGAACCAGAAGCGAGCTTGGTCAAACAATATGTTGGCTTGATGGAAACTGAAAAGCTGACTTTGACTTTCACTGAGGACGCGATTGATGCCATTGCAGACGTTGCGGTGGCGGTAAATACCAGTGTCGAAAATATTGGCGCACGGCGCTTGCACACAGTGCTTGAACGCGTGCTCGACGAGATCAGCTTTAATGCGACCGACAAAGGTGGCGAAGCCGTCATCATTGATGGGGCATATGTGCGAGACAAGGTTGAGGGCTTGTCCAAGAATGCAGATTTGAGCCGCTTTGTTTTGTAAGGGCGATGGAGCGCGGATCGGTGATCAGCCCTTAGAGCATCTTGCGTAAGATCTGTATCAGATTTTCGCAAAAAGTGTCCTCTCATTGAAAGTGCTAGATCGACCTGATGTGCTTCAGAAATGAAGCACGGCGATCTAGTCCACAAAACAAAGAGCTGATCCCCGATCCGCGGTCCAACCGTTTATCTACCAACCGCAACGTGATCTCTGTCGCGCCGCGCTGCGCGGTAGTCCCAAGGTGCAACGTGTTGACCCTCTGGCATCCCCCAAAGGCCAACACCCTTTGACTTGGCTTGCGCTTCAACACCTAAAAGGGATTGATCTCGCAGATAGTCGCGATATGCCCAAGCGGCACCGTTTTTAATCATGGCGGCATTGACGTCCTGTCCACTCACCGAAATGTGCGCAATCATGCGGTCGTAGCGATCTGTGCCTTGGGGTGTGATGGTAACCGTTTTGCCCTCGATGAGGCTGGCAAGTTTCTCACGTGAGCGATTGCCCCAAGGCTGGCTGCGCTCGGGTGCATCAATTTCTGCCAATCGGATTTTAGTGTTTTGGTTGCCCGCGCGAACTGTGATGGTGTCACCGTCGATGATTTTGATAACTTGGGCCTGAAAGGTCTCAATGGACTTGGAATTTTGCGTTGTTGCTTGGCGAACCGGCGATGGCGGTAAAAAAGAGATCAAGCCGACAAATGCGCCAAACAAAGCGGCGCATAAGATGATCTGAACAAGAGAGATGGGCCGGCGCGCTTTCACCGAGCCAGCTAGGACTAGTTGCGTTAATCAGCATTTAACTGGGACCGCGCAGCGGCGCTGCGCTCCCTTTTATGACAGGATAGTGCGCAGCGGCGCTGCACGGTCCAATTCCTTATGGCAAGAACAGCAACCTCACGTCGGCTAAGCGCCCCGCTAATGCCGCCGCCGCCGCCATCGCAGGCGATACCAAATGCGTGCGGCCGTCGCGGCCCTGACGGCCTTCGAAGTTGCGGTTGGATGTTGAGGCGCAGCGCTCAAACGGGGCGAGGCGGTCAGGGTTCATGCCCAAACACATCGAGCAACCAGGTTCGCGCCATTCAAAGCCTGCGGCCAAGAAAATCTCGTCGAGACCCTCGTCTTCGGCTTGCATACGCACAAGGCCGCTGCCCGGTACGATCATGGCCCGCACACCGTCGGCCACGCGCTTGCCATCCACCAAAGCGGCAACAACACGCAAATCCTCAATGCGCGAATTGGTGCAGGAGCCGATAAACACGCGCTGAACGGCGAGGTCTGTCATTTTTTGCCCGGCTTCTATGCCCATGTAAGCCAGCGATCGCGCAGTGGTCTCACGCATAATGGGGTCTGTGTAGCTCTCAGGATCAGGCGCCACGCCGTCAATGGCTACCACTTGTTCCGGGCTAGTTCCCCACGTGATGCAGGGCGCAATAGTGGCCGCGTCAATCGTCACGGTTTGGTCAAAGCCGGCATCGTCATCGCTGAATAAGGTTGTCCAATAGGTCATGGCCTGTTCCCACGCGCCGGCTTTGGGCGACGCTGGACGGCCACGTAGATAATCGAAGGTCACTTGGTCTGGCGCGATCAAGCCCGCCCGCGCGCCGGCTTCAATCGCCATGTTACACAATGTCATGCGGCCCTCGGCGGACAGGCCGCGAATGGCAGAGCCGCGATATTCGATCACATGGCCAGTTCCACCCGCTGTGCCGATGCGCGCGCAAATGGCCAGCGCAATATCTTTAGCGCCAACACCGAGCGCCAAATCGCCCTCAATCACAACGGCCATATTCTTCATTTTGCGGGCTAGCAAGGTTTGGGTTGCTAGCACATGCTCGACTTCACTGGTGCCAATACCATGCGCCAAAGCACCAAAGGCACCATGCGTCGACGTGTGGCTATCACCGCACACAATCGTCATGCCCGGCTGGGTGCGGCCTTGCTCAGGGCCGACGACATGGACGATGCCATTGCGTAAATCGCCCATCGGAAAATACTCGATCCCGTGTAGCGCGACATTCTGGGTCAGAGTTTGCAATTGCAATCGCGCTTCAGGGTCTTCCACGCCGTCAAGTCC
>JAYSRI010000473.1:0-2708 GCA_043721175.1 Alphaproteobacteria bacterium | reverse complement strand
GTGCGGACTGCGCAGCCGCGTAGCCGATTGGCAGCACAAGTGAAAGCAATGCGAGGACAGCGATAAGTGGGTGTTTCATGCAAGCACGCTAGCATCGTCAACGCGCCAGTCAACAATTGCTTTTGATACGGGGATTGCACGTATATGGTATTCGTGTGGTAAAGGGGGCCAAATTGGTCGTGTTTTAAGGAGACATAGACATGGACGCATCCAGAATGGCGAAAATCTTGTTTTCATTCAATGGCCGCATGGGGCGAACGGCCTTTTGGGCCACTGTTGTGGGTCTGGCACTGGTCAGCGGTATCGAGGAGCGCATTGGCGGCTTTGTTGGCGCGCTGATGGGCTTGTCAATCGGGTGGGTGTTGTGGGCCAGCATCGCCAAGCGCGCGCATGATCGCGGTAAGTCAGTCTGGAGCGTCATCGGAGCGGCCTTGCCATTCATGCTGTCCATCGTTTGGTTCATGATTTTGCCCGGTGTTGGCGGGTTGGCTTTGGGTCCGATAGGCTCAATCTTGGGGGCTGGTGTCGGCGCCATTGTGTTTGGTGCCTGGTGGCTGATTGGCGGCGCTTGGCTGTTATGGGAACTGGGCATTCAAGGCAGCGAAACAGGCATGAATATCTACGGCCCGCCCGTGCAGGATTTACTTGAGTAAGCAGGGCCGTAGCAGCTTGCTTGGCAAAATTATCATCTAATGATACATTGCCGCTTCAAAACAGGAGTGCACCATGGCCAGCAGCTATTCCCTCGGTTCCCATCTCGAAACTTTCATCCAAGCCCAAATTGAGGGCGGTCGCTATGGCAATGCCAGCGAAGTCGTCCGTGCGGCCTTGCGCATGCTGGAAGAACACGAAGAAGGCCGCCCGTTGCGAGCCATGCTGCGCGAGGAAAAGATTGAGTGGTTGAAGGCGGAAATTCAAAAAGGTGTTGATAGTGGGGAGCCTATACCTTGGGATGACGCTATGGCTGAATTAGAGAAACGCCGAGCTGTGCGGTTATCAGCTCGGGAAATCCGCAATGCCGCTTAAACTCGACATAACCCCGCGCGCACTGGATCATCTTGACGAAATTCAAAACACCCTTGATGGTTTGAGATCAGGCCGAGCAGATAAATTTATAGGAAAATTGCGCGACGTTGGCGAGCTTTTGCTTGTCTTCCCTGAAATTGGTATTCAAAGGGAGGATCTTGGTGTAAACATCCGAGCGCATTTAGTCTGGGATTATCTTTTATTGTATCGGATCGATGGCGAATATGTGCGGGTTGAGGCGGTCATCCATGGCGCGCGAGATATTGATGCAGCAATGTTTGACGATTAAGTTTTAGTTTTGACCACGTTTTGAGTTTTATTTTGACTGTATTTGGAACCAAAAGGATTATTTATGGAACCCGCTCTCTCCCGTCCCTGATTTTATTTACCGCAGCCGTAGAGGCGCAAGCACCCAAGCCCGAGGTATCAGCGGTTTTCCCCTTCAGCCCGCGTCTAATTCCAAAAGTTTGTCATCTCCGACAAGCGCAGCGGAGATCAGGGACCTTGTTGGTTTGTGCGTGTTTGCTACGTGATGTCCCCGCTTTCCGCTTCGCTCCAGCGGGGATAACACCTTGAGCAATTGCGCCACAAAGCCGCTGCCCACAAAAGTCGCGCCCACTCTACACAACTGCCATGATGAAGCGATGATTCGCGGGATAAAGACGACATGAGCGACGTGACAGAACTAGACGGCAGTGGCGGGAATAGTGGCAACATTATCAATGAGCCGTTTGATCGTGCTCTGGAGAGCCGCTATCTGGTTTATGCGCTGTCGACGATCACCAGCCGTGCACTGCCCGATGTGCGCGATGGCCTAAAGCCGGTTCAGCGTCGCATCATTCATGCTATGGGCGAGTTAGGGCTTAATCCGTCGAGCAATTTCAAGAAATGCGCGAAAATTGTCGGTGACGTCATGGGTAAGTATCACCCCCATGGCGACAGCGCGATTTACGACGCGCTTGTGCGCTTGGCGCAAGATTTCTCGGTACGTTATCCCCTCGTTGATGGTCAAGGCAATTTTGGCAATATTGATGGCGATAACGCCGCTGCCTATCGATACACCGAAGCGCGCCTTACCCAGGTTGGCGCTTTGCTGATGGACGGGGTTGAGGAGGACAGTGTTGTCTTTCGTGAGACCTATAGCCAGGAAGACATGGAACCGGCTGTCTTGCCCGCTGGCTATCCCAATTTGCTGGCCAATGGCGCAATGGGTATTGCAGTCGGCATGGCGACCTCGATCCCGCCGCACAATGCAGCCGAATTGATTGATGCGTGTTTATTGTTGATTCAAAACCCGGACGCCAGCCTTGATGAAGTCTTGGAGTTGGTTCCAGGACCTGACTTCCCGACGGGTGGTATCTGCATTGAGAGCCGTGCCGCTATCCGTGAAGCCTATGCTACTGGCAAAGGCGGCTTCCGTACCCGTGCGCGTTGGCACAAGGAGGAGATTAAAGGCGGAACGTGGCGCATCATCGTCACCGAAACGCCCTATCAAGTTCAAAAGTCCAAGATTGTTGAGCGCTTGGCGGAGCTGATTGAAACCAAGAAAGCGCCGTTGTTAGGTGATGTCCGCGATGAAAGTGCGGAGGACATTCGCCTTGTCCTGGAGCCACGCGCACGCACCGTTGAACCTGAACAATTGATGGAAAGCCTTTTCAGGTTGACCGATCTAGAAAACCGCT
>JAYSRI010000472.1:0-2708 GCA_043721175.1 Alphaproteobacteria bacterium | reverse complement strand
TTGGAGAGTGATACGTGAGCAATACTTTGACACGGGCTGATCTGATAGATGCCCTGGGCCGAGAAGTGGGATTATCGCGAAACGATTGTTCAGAGTTACTTGAAACGCTTCTAGAACATTTGGCAAAATCCCTTGAAAGCGGTCAACTGGTGAAACTGGCGCGTTTTGGTAATTTTTCAGTGCGAGCCAAACGACCCCGAATCGGGCGAAACCCTAAAACAGGCGTTGAAGCGACTATTTCTGCTCGCCGCGTCGTTAGCTTCAAAGCCTCCCAAATCATGCGGGAGCGTGTAGAAAAGGCCTAAAAATTGACTGTACCGACGTCAAATAAATCGACCCAGGCGTTTCGAACAATAGCCGAGGCTGCGCAAGAACTTGACGTACCCGCGCATGTGCTGCGGTTTTGGGAAGGCAAGTTCACTCAAATCAAGCCACTCAAACGTGCTGGCGGTCGACGTCATTACCGACCTGATGACATGGCATTGTTGCGCGGCATTCGTGCTCTCCTTCAAGAGGACGGCTATCAACTCAAAGGCGTGCAAAAGCTCTTGAAGGACCAAGGTATCGCTTGGGTGCGCCAACGTGGTCTGGATGAAAACGGTGGCTCGGGTGATGGCGACGATGACTTGCCGTCAATCGCGACACCGCTTCATCAACGCGCCGATGCAGAGTTTCACGCGCAATCTGGCCCATTGTTTGAAGCCGGTCTGCCCGCCAGCTCAACTGCAAGAGATGTTGATAGCATAAGCCCTTCAGCTGGCATTTTGTTACGACAAGCACTTGTCAAATTGCAGCGCGCTCATCAAATCCTCGACAATGCAAGCAGGGTGTCAGCACGGTGAACGGTGTAACGATCGGCGTTGCGTTGCCTGCCCAAACGACTGCAATCGCAGCCCTTATGGAACGAGCGTATCGCGGTGCAGAAAGCCGAAAGGGCTGGACCAGTGAAGACCATTTAATTGATGGCCCCCGCACCAGTGCCGATGAAATTCTATCGCTACTAACAACGCCAAACGCACTGTTGCTCGTCGCAACCAACGCCAAGGGCCATGTAATCGGCTGCGCTGGACTTGATAAAAGTGACGACGGTGATCACACGATTTTTGGAAAGTTCGCGGTCGATCCGAACCTGCAAGGCGGTGGACTGGGAAAAGCGCTGCTTGAGGCGGCTGAAAAGTCCGCTATGAACCACTTTGCCGTCAATAGGATGACAATGACGGTGATAGACGGTCGACGTGAACTCGAAGCGTTTTACGAGCGGCGTGGCTATCGGCGCAGCAGCAACACCGTCGCGATGCGCGATATTCATTCAGGCGTTGGTATGACTCGTGGTCATGATTTGATGCTCAATGAATATGAAAAAACGCTGACAGCCTAGTCTGGCCCCAGTGCCCTTCTGCGATCAATTTGTCTCAAGCGATTGCTCGCACAGCCAGTCACAGCTATAGCCTGCTGCTCGCAAATCTTGGCAGCAAGTTATGCGTTCGGTCGGAGCGTGGCGCAGCTTGGTAGCGCACTTGTCTGGGGGACAAGGGGTCGTGGGTTCGAATCCCGCCGCTCCGACCATTTTTTAACGCTTTTTCAGCGCAGCGGCTTGCGGCGGTTTTTCGGCGGCTTCTTCTTCGGGGCTGAGCCCGCGCATCCATTTGTACACCGGATAGAGCGGAATGACCCAAGCCATACCGGCAATTGCGAAATAGCCCATTTTGACAAAAATCGGCTTATCAGCAAATAATCCGCCCACTGACACCGCAAAAAAAGAATAGACGATTAGCACGACCAGAGTTGCGGTCATGCCAATTGCGCGTCGGTATGTCGGTTTCACTGCAAAATTCCTTCTGTCTTGAACTGTTCAACTTATATAGCACCTTGTAGCGGACGGTTACAGAGCAGGCTGCGCGCGAACAGAGTCATGTTTTCGCCTCAAGACATAGGACATCGCCACCCAATGGCAAACATCATTGCCCCTCTAGGGTTCCAAGAGAACACATTTACAAATGCCAACAAAGCCAGCAGCACAGACGTACGTGTTGGGGTATGGCTGTGTGTTGTTTCCTTCTTGGTGCTCTGCATGGTGATTGTTGGCGGAGCGACACGTTTGACCGATTCTGGGTTGTCGATCACACAATGGGCACCGATTAAAGGCGCTATCCCGCCGCTGTCGGCCGATGATTGGGCACGGGAGTTTGAACGCTATCGAGCAATCCCCGAATATATAAAACAAAACAAGGGAATGAGTCTTGGTGACTTTCAATTTATCTACTGGTGGGAGTGGTCGCACCGCTTCCTTGGGCGGTTCGTAGGCGTTGTGTTCGCTCTGCCCTTGGTGATCTTTCTCGCGACCAAACAGATCAAAAAAGGCTTGGCACCACGATTGGCGGCAATGTTTTTGTTGGGTGGCTTACAAGGTGCAATTGGCTGGTGGATGGTCAGTTCGGGTCTCTCAGGCGACCGCCTTGATGTAGCGGCTTACCGCTTGGCGACCCATTTGTCGCTGGCATTTATATTGATGGCCGTCACAGCTTGGACCGCATTCGATCTACTGATGCCTAAGAAACTAGGCAATGGCGATGCAAAAATGGCATCCGGCTTGACACTTTTTGTTATATTTCTGGCAACTCAAATTGTGATGGGCGCTTTCGTGGCGGGCACCGATGCAGGCATGGTCAACAACGACTGGCCGACATTTGCTGGCGGATGGTTTCCTC
>JAYSRI010000471.1:0-2715 GCA_043721175.1 Alphaproteobacteria bacterium | reverse complement strand
CCTTGCGAAAGTTGGTTGTGGGCATCTATTTAGTGCTCAACGTGCAGCTTTGGGGTTATAAAACCAACGGCCCATTGAGATGATCACACTACAAAGATGTGTCATCCCGGCCGTAGCGCAGCGAAGAGCCGGGACCTCGTCGGATTTGAGCACGAATGTAGCGGGATCCCCGATCTTCGCTTTGCTCGTCGGGGAAGACAAACTGTGGGGTGGAGCCTGAGTCCCTTCATCTGGCGGTTATAAAACCCCGGTTTCAAGCGCCAGCGCGTGCAGCTCCCCGCCCATTTTCCCTTTGAGTGCAGCATAGACAGCTTGATGTTGAACGACACGGCTTTTGCCGGCGAAGGCGGCGGTTTTGACCACGGCTTTATAGTGGTCGCCGTCGCCGCGCAGGTCGATGATGTCGATCTGCGCATCAGGAAAGGCGTCTTGGATCATGGTGTGAATGTCAGCGGCAGCCATTGGCATCGGTCTATTCCTTTGTTGTTTCGCGCAGATACGTGTCGACGCCATTGGCGGCATGTTTGCCAGAGGCAAAGCAGGCTTGTAGCAGATAGCCCCCCGTCGGCGCATCCCAATCTAGCATTTCCCCAGCTGCAAAAACGCCGGGGATCGATTTCAGCATCAGGTTTTTATCCAACGCGGTGCGGGCAATGCCGCCAGCGGTTGAGATCGCCCGATCGATTGCCGATAAGCCCGTAATGGTGACTGGTACCGCCTTGATAAGACGCGCTAACCCCATCGCAGTGGCGGGCAACTGATTGCCGGTTGCTTCACGCATCAGGTTTATGGCTGCGGGGCTGAGACGGGCTTGACCCTTTAAGGCGCTCGACAGAGATTGCCCCGCTTTAGCTTTGACCAATTTCTCAGCCAATGTCCGCACCTCTTGGTCGGGACGCAGATCGATTGTGATTGTGGCGTCACCACTTGCCAAAGCGGCACGAATGGCGGGCGACAGCGCATAGATCGCGCCGCCCTCCATGCCTGAAGTTGTGATCACTAGATCGCCGCGTGAGATTGCTCCACCACATGTGATGGCAATTGCTTTAATCGGTGTGCCAGCGAAGCGATCCTTCATCACATCGCTCCACGCGCACAACACGCCGCAATTGGAAGCCGTCAAAGGCGCAATCATCACGCCTTTTTGTGCGAGCAATTCCACCCAAGTGCCGTCAGAACCCAACCGCGCCCAAGAGGCTCCACCAAGCGCGAGCACAATTGCGTCGGGTGTGGCGGTTGTTTGGGTGCCGTCAGCGCGGCCAAAACTCAAAGCGCCCGCATCGTCCCAACCCTGCCATTTAGCCCTCAGCACAAAACTGACACCAAGACTTGAAAGCCGCGCCAGCCACGCCCGCAACAAAGGTGAGGCTTTCATAGCCTTGGGAAACACCCGCCCCGAGGAGCCCACAAACAGTTCTTGCCCAAGGCCCGACGCCCAAGCCTGCAAACCGTCCGGCGACTGCCCCGCTAAAATTGCTTTCATCCAAGTACTGGCGTCGCCATAGCGCGCAGTAAAAGCAGGCAAAGCCTCGCTATGAGTGAGGTTTAATCCGCCCCGTCCAGCGAGCAAGAACTTACGCCCAACCGAGCCCATTGCGTCGTAGATTATGACTTGGTGACCTAATCCCGCCAATGTCTCGGCCGCCATCAACCCGGCAGGGCCACCACCAATAATGGCAATAGTTTTTGAGTTTTGGGCATTGTCAGTCATAGCACCAACGCTGCCCGAACCCGCCCGCGATGTCCACGTGTGAATGGCAGATCAAAGCGTTTTGGTTTTCGCTATCCAAACACCATCGTCCCGTCGTCCAGCTTACCAAAGCGGAAAGCCATCAGGTCTAGCGCATAATTTTGGTGCACTTTCCACGGGGCAACGTCGCCTTGCTTGGGCCAGCTGTCCATCGCGCGGGTGACGTATCCCGATGTAAAGCTGAGCCATGGAGCCGGGTGCGGATTCTTCCCGTGCAACAACGGACGACATTCCTTTTGATGCATCGCATCCATATGATTGATCAGGCGACAGACATATTCGGCGGTCAAATCAGCTTTCAGCGTCCATGACGCGTTGGTGTAACCAAAAGCCGAAGCCAAGTTTGGCACCCCGCTATACATCATGCCCTTATAGCTAAATGTGTCGGCAAAATCGATCTTCTGACCATCGACATGTACTTGCAAGCCGCTCAACAATTGCAGCTCAAGTCCGGTGGCCGTCACGATGACGTCGGCGTCAATGTGTTTGCCTGATTTGAGCGCGATGCCTGTGGGATCAAAGTGATCAATGTGATCAGTCGCGATATCGGCTCTGCCGTCTTTGATTGCGACGAACAAGTCAGAATCAGGAACGAGGCAAATGCGTTGATCCCAAGGCTTGTAGCTGGGCGTGAAATGGGTTTCGATATCAAATGTATCGGGTAACTCAGGCACCATCAGGTCACGTATCTGCTGCCTGACTTTCTCGGGTCGTTTTTGCGCTATCGTATAGAAAATCATTTGCCGGAGCACATTACGCCAACGAATGAAGCCGTAAGCAAAGGCTTTTGGCATGTTGTTGCGTAACCAATTTGCAAAGACATCAATCCCCGGCGCCGATACGACATAGGTGGGAGAGCGCTGTAGCATGGTCACATGAGCGGCAGCTTTGTCTCCTGATGCCATTGCCGGGACAAGTGTCACCGCCGTTGCCCCACTGCCAATCACGACCACTTTCTTATTTGC
>JAYSRI010000470.1:0-2716 GCA_043721175.1 Alphaproteobacteria bacterium | reverse complement strand
AAGAGCGGCATTGGTATGCCGCGCTCCCAGTTTTCAAGTAATTTCATGCCCCGACAGAGGGTTAGTTTTGGTCTCAGAAATCATCGTTAGGGGTTTGTTGAGACCAAAATTAGACTTCTTGAAAGTATGCCGCGCTCCTAAAGCTAAAATGTGGGCAAGCAGGTTTGTCAGCAGTCTGACACGTGTGGGCACGTGCGCGACAAGCGCACTAGAGGCACGTCTTCCAATTCAAAATTTTTAAGTTGTAATTTAGTATTTTCTATTTTTACGTGTATTTAACCACGTTTATTTGCACCACCTTAAATTGCACACCTTTAAGTAGTAATACGTTTAATAGACGTCAAAGGATGCATAAATCCTAGCAACACTCATAGTAGGAAATACAAAGATGATCGGTGTCAACACAAACCAAGGCGCAATGGTCGCGCTGCAAACTCTCAACCAAACCAACCGCGACATGGGCAAGACCCAAAATGCAATCTCAACAGGCCTGAAAGTCGCTAGCGCCAAGGACAACGGCGCAATCTGGGCTATCGCCAACAAAATGCGCTCGGACGTTTCGGCTTACGACCGCGTAACTGAGTCCGCCGACAAAGCGACAGCCCAAGTCGATACAGCGATTGCAGCAGGGGAATCAATCATGGACCTTATGAACCAAATGAAGGGCAAAGCACTCGCCGCCAGCCAAGTTGGTCTGTCCGCATCAGCACAAACAGCCCTTGACTCCGACTTCACGCAATTGCGCGATCAAGTCACCAGCATCATCGCCAACGCCAGCTTTGACGGTCAAAACATGACCAATGGTGCCGCTGCCGTGAACGCAGCAACGTCACTGGGCGACAGCAATGGTGGCAATGTCATCACTGTAGACGGCGCTGACCTCAGCCTTGGCGGCACGATCAACACAGTGACAGCAACCTCTGACATATCAACCGCCGCTGCCGCGACCACATCCTTAGGCCTCGTCAACTCGTCCATCACAAACCTTGGAACTCAAATTGCCAAATGGGGTTCGGGTGCCAAGCGTCTTGATTCTCACAAACAGTTCGTTAGCAAGCTGCAGGACGCTCTCACCAACGGCATTGGCGCGATGACAGACGCCGATCTGGCTAAAGAAAGCGCCAAACTTCAAGCGCTGCAAACCAAGCAACAATTGGGTGTTCAAGCACTTTCAATTGCCAATAGCTCGTCACAAACGGCGCTGTCGCTGTTCAGGTAATCTGATGGAAAAGCCCCTCTCTCCAACGGGGAGAGGGGTAAGCCTTAGCGAATTCCTGGAACGTGCAATAATTGCTCCGCCTCAGCTTTCGCCTTCATAGCGCCACCCGCATGACGACCCAGCTCCAAGCGAGCAATCGTGCGATTGTGCACCTCGTCAGGGCCATCGGCGAGGCGCAATGTCCGCTGATGTGCGTAAGCTGACGCGAGACCAAAGTCTTGGCATACGCCGCCGCCGCCATGAGCCTGAATTGCGTCATCAATGATCTTCAAAGCCATATTCGGCGCTTGGACTTTGATCATGGAAATCTCGGCACGGGCAATCTTGTTGCCCACTGTATCCATCATATAAGCAGCCTTGAGGCACAACAAACGGGTCATCTCAATGTCGATCCGCGCGCGTGCGATACGCTCTTCCCACACCGAATGCTCTGCCACCGTCTTGCCAAACGCCGTGCGCGTGGTGAGGCGTTGGCACATAGCCGTTAGCGCCATTTCAGCAGTGCCGATAGTGCGCATGCAATGGTGAATACGGCCCGGCCCGAGGCGCCCTTGAGCAATCTCGAAGCCCGCCCCTTCGCGCATCACAATATTCTCAACGGGCACACGTACATTCTCCATCCGCACTTCGTAATGGCCGTGAGGTGCATCATCATAACCAAACACGTGTAGTGGGCGCACAAGCGTTACACCCTTGCTGTCCAATGGCATGAATATCTGGCTTTGCTGGGTATATGTCTTGGCGCTTGTGTCTGTCTTACCCATGACGATGGCGATCTTGCAGCGAGGGTCACCAACGCCCGAACTCCACCACTTAGTGCCATTGATCACATATTCGTCGCCATCGCGCACAATGCTGGTTTGAATATTGGTCGCATCGGAGGAAGCCACTGCAGGTTCCGTCATTAAGAAAGCAGAGCGGATTTCACCGTTCATGAGTGGGCGCAACCAACGTTCTTTCTGCTCCAACGTGCCATAGCGCATCAACACTTCCATATTGCCGGTGTCAGGAGCTGAACAATTGAACACTTCGGACGCAAAGCCAACGCGGCCCATAATCTCGGCCAGTGCCGAATAGGTTAGATTGGAAAGGCCTGGCCCTTCAAACTCAAACGTGTCCTCAACATGGGAAGCACCATGGCTTGGCGGCATGAACATATTCCACAGGCCAGCTGCTTTGGCTTTCACCTTCAAATCTTCAACGACTTGAATAACCTTCCAACGCTCACCTTCGGCCTGTTGCTTCTCATAGGTCGGGATCGCTGGAATAATGTGGGCCTCCATAAAGGCCTCAACGCGGTCAATCCAGTTTTTTGTCTCGGGCGAGTGATCGAAATTCATGGTTAGCGCTCCCTATTCGGCTTTTGTGTTTGCTGTTTTCTGCTGTTGTTGTTTTTAACCTAGCTGGCACGGGGGGGTAGGGCAATGGAAAAGGGTGTTGGTAGGTGTGAGTGGAGTGGCGCACATCAAACCTCGCCATGAACCCTTTCATCAGCCT
>JAYSRI010000469.1:0-6928 GCA_043721175.1 Alphaproteobacteria bacterium | reverse complement strand
GGGGTACGCCGTCCAAGCTGACCAGCGCACGCCCTGCACCATTTGGCGCAATGGGCCGCAAACTGAGGCCTTGAATTGTCGCATTTGCCGCGCCGCTGGAAGTGCGCCGAAACAACCCGACGCCTGGCACCTCGCGCAACGCTTCATCCAGTCGGACCCCGGATTGGTTCTGGAGTTGCTCTCCATTTAGCCGTTGAGCGTTGGGTGAACGCTCCCCAAGCCGCTCACCGCGCACAATAACGATGTCGGGGGCTGGCATTGGAGCGGCTAGAGCAGCGAAAGCGATCATCATAAGTCCCACACATAAGGCCAACTGGTTTGCACAGCGACACCTTTTGACGGCAAGCCCAACCTCTTCTATCCCATTTAACGATGCATGAAGCGTTTTTCACAGTGAACCTAGCCGATGAGGACCACACCTTGGCATTGGGCCGCAGACTCGGGTCACGTATGGTGGCTGGAGATTTTATTGCGCTCACGGGACCGTTGGGAGCGGGCAAGACGACATTGGCACGCGGCCTCATTCGCGCTTTTGTGGGTGCCCCCATTGATGTTCCAAGCCCGACCTTCACGCTTGTGCAGAGCTATAACCGTACAGTCACAGACACGTCATTCGTGCCACTTACACAGAGCGGTCTCGACCTTTTCCATTTTGACCTTTATCGGCTGAAAAACAGTGATGAAGTGTGGGAGTTGGGCTGGGAAGATATCGCTTCGGGGATTGCATTGGTCGAATGGCCGGATCGAGCTCGCGAATACCTTCCAAACAATCGTCTCGACATTCATTTGTCATTTGATGGCGAAGGTCGCGCAGCCCAATTCTCTGCCCAGCATGACAATTTTTGGAAGGAGCGCCTCGATGGCGTTTGAGACAATCGCGAAGGGCAGCCCCACAGTGAGTCAGGACTTAGACACTGCAATTTTGCAAGTAATAGCCCAAGCTGGCTTTACAAATGCTGCGCGAAACCCGCTAGCACAAGATGCCTCGACACGTTCATACGAGCGCCTGTCACTTAACGGGAAAAGCGCGATGCTGATGATCGCGCCACCAGGCAATGAAGGCGCTAACCCGCCCTGCCCGCCCCATGCAGACGAACAAACCCGCCAAAAATTGGGCTGGAACGCGCTGTCGCGTTTGGCCGCTTCACGGGTTGAGGCATTTGTCGCAGTGGGTGATCACTTAAACGCGAACGGCTTTTCTGCCCCCAAGGTGCTCGCGGTTGATGCCAATGCTGGGGTAGCCGTTATTGAAGACCTCGGCAATGACCTCTACGCCGACATCATAAAGGACGGTAAAGCTGACGAGATCGCACTGTATCATGAAGCGGGAGCGACGCTCGCCGCCTTGCACGCGATTGAGCCACCCAAATCGCTGCCATCACCTCTAACGCCTTGGCCAATCCTCGACTTTGATGCGGTCGCGTTGCGGGAAAATGCCAATCTGTTTATTGACTGGACACCTAAATTTCTGGGGCGCGAGGCGGTTAGCACTCTTGATTTGGCTGATTGGGCTGCGATTCGCGATGATCTGGTTGGTGAAATACTCACTCAACCGCGTGCGTTTACATTGCGAGATTATCATGCGGAAAATATTCTTTGGCTGCCTGAACGTGAAGGCGTCGGGCGCGTTGGTCTATTAGACTTTCAAGACGCGGTTCATGGCTACCGTGCTTGGGATTTTGCCATGCTATTGCATGATGCTCGCAGGGACGTCAGCCCAGCGGCACATTGTGCAGCCGTTCGCGCCTATATTGATCTGACAGGTGCTAATGAAGCTGATTTTAGCCGTGAACTAGCTATCCAAGGTGCCATTAATGCGTTGCGCATTCTTGGAATATTCTCGCGTTTAGTCGGTCGGGACGGCAAACAGCGTTACCGCGAGTTTATGCCTAGGGAGGCAGGTCACTTAGCATCGGTTATAAGCCATCCACGCTTAAAAGACCTAAAGGGCTGGGTCGAGAAAAATGCGCCTTTGGCAGCATTCGCCGGAGCTATGAGCTAATGAGCCAAATGCCAACACACGCCATGGTATTTGCAGCAGGGCTTGGCACACGGATGCGCCCACTGACCGATGATCGCCCGAAGGCCCTTGTTGAGGTGGATGGCCGCACATTGGTGGATCACATGCTTGACCGCATAGCTTTGGCTGGCGTTGGCACCAGCGTCGTCAACACGTTTCACTTCGCCGACCGCCTCGTCGCGCATTTGGAAAGCCGCGCAACGCGTGCACCCCATCTGATTATCTCACGCGAAGACCATCGAGCAGAACCTTTGGAGACTGAAGGCGGGCTTGTCCATGCTCTACATCACTTCCCCAAAGGCCCGATCTTTACCTGTAATGCTGACGCAATCTGGCTTGACGATAATGCCCTGCCTCGGCTTGCTGCCGCCTACGATCCAGGCAAAATGGATGGACTTTTGCTGTTGGCGTGTATGGAAGAAAGCCTTGGTTTTCATGGCAAGGGCGACTTTTTCATGGACATTGCCGGGAGGCTGTCCCGCCGTGGCGACGCAACAAGCGCGCCATATGCTTTTGCTGGCGTGCAAATGACCGATGCGCGCTTGTTTGAAGGGCGAACACCCGTCAAACGCTCCATGAACAAAGACTGGTTTGAAGACTGGGCTCCGAAAGGCCGTTTGTTTGGCTTGGTCTTAGATGGCCCTTGGCTACATGTTGGCGACCCGCAGGCACGTGACGACGCCGAAGCATTCTTGCAGCGTCGTCGTTGAAACTGCGCTAGGCCGCCAAAATCATATCACTGGCCTTTTCAGCAATCATGATTGTCGGCGCATTGGTATTGCCCGAAATCAAACGCGGCATCACCGACGCGTCAACGACACGCAACCCCTCAACACCAATGACCCGTAACTGCGGATCGACTACTGCCATGGGATCACGCCCCATCTTGGCTGTGCCGACAGGGTGATACAGGGTTGCACCCGTTTCACGCGCATAAGTTAAAAGCTGATCATCTGTTGCAACGTCAGCACCCGGGTCCATTTCTGACTCTATTAGACCAGCCAGCGCAGGTGCCGCTGCGATTTTACGCCCTAGCTTGATGCCTTCAACTATTGTTTGCTGGTCGAGCGCATCGGCAAGGTAATTGGGGCGAATAGCAGGATGTAGGCTGGGATCAGCCGACTTGATCGTGATGCTGCCGACGCTTTCAGGACGCAATTGGCAAGGAGCAATCGTTAGCCCCGGCTGCCCTTCAAGTTCCATCTTTCCTTCTGCGGCTAATTTTACAATATCCATTGTCGCAGGCAGGATATGATATTGAACGTCTGGCGTTTCCAAATCGGGTCGCGTTTTAACAAATGCCGCTATGTGCGCAGCGGAAAGCGTCAAGAGACCTTTTCGTTGCGTCACAAACTTAAATAGCTCACCCAAGAATGCCATACCTTTGGACATTTCATTGACGGACTTGATGCCTTTCTTGAGGCGATAGCGAAGGCCGACAATGTAGTGATCGCGCAAGTTGCCGCCGACTCCGGGTGCATCAACCCGCACGTCAATGCCATGTTCACGCAGCAAAGCGCCCGGCCCAATGCCCGATAATTGCAAGAGTTGAGGCGTGTTTATGGCACCACCTGACAAAATTACTTCACGCTTCGCCGTTGCGGTCCTCAAATTCCCGTTCTGGGAGAACTCGACCCCAACTGCGCGCTTCCCTTCGAAGATAACGCGATGCGCTAGGGCGCTCACTTCCACAGTTAGGTTTTGACGACCTTTTACGGGATTGAGATAGGCAACAGCCGCTGAACAGCGCAGGCCATTTTTAATTGTGACTTGATAATATCCGATGCCTTCTTGGTCTTCACCATTGATATCATCATTGCGCGGAATGCCCGCTTGAACGCCCGCATCAATGCAAAGATCCGAGATAGGATGACGCTCAGAGACATCCGAAACGTTTAACGGGCCGCCAGTCGCATGTCCGGTCAGGCCGCTACGTTCTTGATGCTGTGACTTTTGGAAATAAGGCGCGCAGTCATCCCACCCCCAGCCATCGCACCCCAATTGGCGCCAAATATCGTAGTCGCGACGCTGCCCCCGGACATAAAGCATCGCGTTGATCGAACTTGAGCCGCCAAGCACTTTACCACGCGGCCAGATGTGTTGACGGTCATTGGTGCCAGGATCGGCTTCGGTTTGATATAGCCAGTTAACTTTCGGGTCTTTAAGCGTTTCAGCATAGCCGACAGGGATATGAATCAGGGGCGAAGTGTCTTTGCCACCGGCTTCTAACAGCAATACGCGGTTCTTTGGGTCTGCTGACAGTCTGTTTGCTAGCACACAACCGGCGCTGCCAGCACCGACGATGATAAAGTCATACTCTGGCGCACTTGCACTTTGAACGTCGCTCATATCGCTCCCCTTTTTGTTTTTATGTCTTATTTTTCACTATTGGCCTTAAGCTACACGCACCGCGCCAGAATGAAAGTAGCTAACTGCGTGACGCACACAACAAGTACTTGACGTTAGGGAAATATCGGGTATCTGTTATAACAATCGTGCAGTGTGCGATTGTGTGCACTGGTCGATTTTTTGGGGCAGGACAAAATTATGTCGTTAACCGCAGTGGAAAATAAGGGACCAAACAAAGCGCTTTACCGCACCACCGCCTTGGCTGGATCGGCCTTGATGTGGGGCGTTTTAGGATATTTGGCGCTGACGTATGTGCCCAAGTTCGAAAGACCAGCACAGTTGGATGGACCGATCGTGGACACATATAAAGTGCCACGAGATATCATTGATCCGCCTAAGCCGCCGCCCGTCAAGCCGGACGAAATCAAGCAGACGCCGGATTTGCGCGTGGCAGAGACGACTGCCAAACCGCCCGTTATCACTGTGCGTACCCCTAACACCACACGCGCGAACCCGCTCCCAAGTGAATTTTCGGCAGGCCCACCGCCAATGGCGCCCGCGACCAGCACTGGTGACGATACTGACGGCCAGATCATCGCGGTCGCTCCGCCGGAGCCGTTCCTGCCCACAGCAGCCCCCACTCCAATCGTTGAGCCCATTGCACCGCCAGTTATGCCAAAGCTGGTTGTCAATCCTGTGCGGCTATCGGGTGTAAATCCGATCTTCCCGACACGGCCACTGGAACGCGGTATCAGCGGCCAAGTGACACTCTCGTTTACCGTAACTGCAACCGGTGCCGTTGAAGGGATTGATGTGACGGGTGAAGAGCCGCGCGGTTATGGTTTTGCCCGCGCGGCACGCGAAGCGATTGCTGCGTGGCGATTTGCCCCCCAAACCATTGATGGCGTAGCGGTCGCCTATCCTGCGCGGTACACGATTGCGTTTAATCTGGAGGATTAACTACTTGCTGCTTGCGCTAAGCCCGCTGCAAGGAGGCGACCAACGGCGTCTTCGGTACCAGCAACATTGGCGCAAGCACACGCACTAACGCTTTTGGCAGAATCAAACGCGAGTTCGGCCAGCCAGTAAGTATTTGAGCCATTGTGCCACAAGGTGCCATCCGGGCGTGCAATCCAACCATATGCGTAGTCATTGCCGCTTGGTGTGCGCACTGGCGGCGTATGAAGTAACTGCCAAGTTTCTTGCTTGAGAAAGTCATTACGCCTCCCCTGATGGCCTTCAGCATGCGCCAACCCAAATTTTGCAAGGTCTGTTAGCGACATGTGTGCGCGACCTGCTGGAGACATAGCAGCTGGATTATCGGCGCCTGCGTCTATGCCGACTGCAATTGCCCGGCTGCCGATAATGGCCTTCCGATGTCCCTGTGGATTACCGACTGACGGTGGTCCAAACCCACACGTTGTCAAGCCAAGTGGGGCAAATACTTCATCTTGAATCAGAACCTCGTAAGCCTTGCCAGTCAACATTTCGCAGAGCGTCCCAGCTAAAACGTATCCATTGTTTGGATAAACAAATCTCGCTCCAACTGCGCTTTCAGGGGGCATAGCCAGCGCCTGTTGTGCCCAAATCTTTCGCCGCGCATTTGGCGACTGGTCAGTCGCGAAATGCCCAATCATTTCTGGTGTAGCAATATTTGTTGGCATACCAGACCGCCCCGTCATCAATTGCGATAGCGTGACATTCCGGTATTGCGGTGACATATTCGGGGCAATATCTGAAAATGCTGTTCCTAAAGTCGTTCCCCAAGTTACAAGCCCACGCTCTATCAATCGTGCAACCAAGGTCGCGGTCATCGATTTTGTAATAGAACCTACGTGCCATTTTAGGCCTTGCGTTACTGGCGTGGTTTCACCTGCAACCAGAACGCCACCCGCTGCTTCACCTGATGCTTTGCGTTCCTCCTTGTTTGCCATAAACGCAACACCGTATGCTGGCGCGCCTGAGCGCAATAGCGCGGCATCAATTTCGCTCTGTAAAGTTCCAAACGGCTTTGGTGTCGGGCGAACGGGCATCGCGTCTGGTGCCAGACGGGCAAAACTAATCGGTCGCACCGCACCTTGGGTGAACTCCCCTACCAAACTACCTTGCCTATCGAGCGCCAGAACAAGCCGCGCATTAATTGTCGCAAAAGTCAGACTGACTGTCGTAACGCTGCTGGCACCGTCAGTTGCCACAATACGAGTGTTTCCCTGATCAACGGAAACTAAAGTGATAGGCTGCCCAATGCTCATATCGAGCACTAAGCGCAATCCATTCGCGCCCAGCGATAGAAAGCCACCCCAACGTCCCGACAATGCCCTATTTGCTTGCACGTCGCGCGCACAAGCTGAAGTCACTGCACCAAAACTCATCCCAGTGGCCAAGGCAATCAAATTAGCACGCCGCGAAATCATGATTTCATCCCCAAAAACGCGTTCACCGTTAGCCTGCCTCGACGCGGATCAGCACTAAAATTAAAGCCAGTGGGCAATCGGCCGCTATGCAAGGTCGCACTGTTATAGACCAGCATCCGATTGAAGCGGCCTTCATGCATGGCCA
>JAYSRI010000468.1:0-2728 GCA_043721175.1 Alphaproteobacteria bacterium | reverse complement strand
TTGGGCAGCGGGCTGGCGAGGTTCGCTATCGCTGTCCTCCGCATCGTCGCCAAGGTCGCTATCAGCGTCAACATCCTCATTGTCGAGGCCGATTTCATCTTCTTCGATAGGATCGTCTATTTTCACAAACACGGGAACAAACTCCCGTTCGCCAACATCTTCACCTGCCTCGACGATTTCAAAGCGATATTGCCCTGCATTCATGTCCGATTCTGCAAATACGCGCACAATCAAACCACGCTCAGCAAATAGGCGAGTTAGGTGATCGCGCTTCTCGTTGAGCAGGTACAAAGCGGTCGCCAAGTCGGCATGTAATGCCACTTCGCAATCACGACGATTTGCGACGGCGGCTTCAACGGCACGCAGGGCTTGTAGCGACGCTGATTCGGGTGATCGGACCCGGCCAACACCGTCGCAAACCGCGCAAATGTGGCTGGAGCCTTCTAAAACACCCGTGCGACGACGCTGACGGGAAATCTCTAACAATCCAAAGCTCGAAATTTTTCCCATCTGCACACGCGCGCGATCAAATCTTAAAGCGTCTTTCATGCGCTTTTCAACGGACCGATCATTGCGGTTTTCTTCCATGTCGATGAAATCAATCACCACAAGGCCCGCAAGGTCGCGCAACCGCATCTGGCGAGCGGCTTCATCGGCTGCTTCTATGTTGGTCTTTAACGCAGTTGATTCGATTGAGCGCTCTCGCGTTGAGCGACCAGAGTTCACGTCTATTGCGACTAACGCTTCGGTCTGGTTGATGACGATGTAACCACCCGAGCGCAATTGGACGATGGGGGAGTGCATTGAATCAAGTTGGCTTTCAACTTTCATCCGCGAAAATAGAGGCGTAGACCCGGTATAGAGTTGAACTTTGCCGGCGTGGCTTGGCATCAACATGGTCATGAAATCGTGCGCTTCGTTGTAGGCAGCTTCACCCTCAACCAAGATCGCATCAACGTCTTTGTCATAAAGGTCACGAACGGCGCGTTTAACTAGATTATCTTCTTCATGGATAAGCGCTGGAGCGGTGGATGCCATCGTGCGCTCACGAATGTCGTCCCACAAACGCAAGAGATACTCATAGTCGCGCTTGATCTCCGTTTTGGTGCGCTTAGCTCCTGCTGTACGAATGATCAGGCCCATGCCTTTGGGCACCTCAAGGTCGGCGACAATGGTCTTGAGGCGCTTACGGTCACCGACAGTAGAAATTTTGCGCGAAATGCCGCCACCGCGAGGGGTGTTTGGCATCAGTACACAATAGCGTCCGGCCAGCGACAGATAGGTCGTTAGAGCTGCACCCTTGTTACCGCGTTCTTCTTTAACCGCTTGCACGAGCATAATCTGGCGGCGGCGAATAACTTCTTGGATTTTATAGCGACGTTGAGCAGCACGACGAGCACGCACGGCTTCATCGTCACCGTCACCGTCTTCATCGCTTTGCGCCTGAGCGGCCTCTTCGGCCAGCAATGCCTCGCGATCGGCGGCAGGAATTTGATAATAGTCGGGGTGAATTTCGCCAAACGCGAGGAAGCCATGGCGATTGCCGCCATATTCTACAAAGCCGGCTTGAAGGCTTGGTTCGACCCGCGTTACCTTCGCTAAGTAGATATTACCACGTATTTGTTTTTTGGCTTGCGCCTCAAAATCAAAGTCGTCTATTTGGTTCCCAGAGAGCACGACAACCCGGGTTTCTTCCGGGTGGGCCGCGTCGATTAGCATAGTTTTGGACATGTAAGTTGGCTCCTGCGCGCAGAGCTGGCCGCAGGGCGACGCAGAGGCGTCGTTTCCCGGTCAAGTCGCGCGAAAACTGTTTTGAAGATAGAGAAACTAGGCGATACGCATTTGACCGTTTACGGTTCGCGCGAACTCGCGTCCTTGCTGGCCAGTTCTCGCTGCCAAAAGCAGCATGTCTGGAGCAAATATTCGCGGCTTCAGGACGTGTCATGCTGACTGCATGATTTGGTCCAAAAACTGTCGCTGGAGAGGTCATTAGTGCAGGTCGTTCCAAGTTTGAGCAGGCCGAGTTGACTTGCCACATATTAGCAAAAACGCTGATCAGAAAACGATTTTCGTCGTTTGTGCAGTTCAGTTTTAGTTTCAGCCCAACCCGCAAAGTGCGGATATCACAAAAACCACTGTAACCTTGCCTTACTTCGGTCAGAAAGGAAAGCTGCTGTGACCGAAACATGTCACTGGGCATGCGGTTGAGTACAACATGTTAGCAAAACTCCGTTGAAACTCTGTTCATACTGACTGTGAAAAGGCAGAGTGCAATTGGCGATAAATCGGTCTAATCGCCTCCTTTGGTTCAAAAAAATGGCTACTCAGCAACTATGAAACACTTTCTTTCTTTTACAGACGCGGCAAAAAAGCCTGGCCGTTTTCAACAAAGGGGATTGCCAAAGGCTTGGATGATTTGGGGCGGTGCCCTCGCTCTTGTGCTAGTCGCCCTGCCAGTCATATGGTTTGGGACAGTTGATGATGTGGCGCCCTCGGTTGCTCAAGTTCAAGCACAAACGCCAAAAACGATAACCGGCACAGATGGATTTGTTCGCGTAGCTGGCATTTCGGTGAGTCAGGATGGCCCCACCACTATTTTGTCCATCCGAGCAGATCGCCCAATTAATCTGCGCGCCTTCTCGTTAGCGCAACCGTCTCTTCGAATTGTTTTGGATATGCCGCGCGTCAATTTTGCCTTTGGCAACGGCCAATCAGGCAATGTCACGGG
>JAYSRI010000467.1:0-2730 GCA_043721175.1 Alphaproteobacteria bacterium | reverse complement strand
CTTATGACAGCGATGGCGCAACGGTGACAGACAAGACCTATTACTCGACGGGGGGCGGTTTTATTGCCAGCGCGCGCCAGCTTGAAACACCTTTAACTGACGATCTGATCCAAGGCGCACGCTCTGGGCCATATGCTTTTGGGTCTGGCGATGAATTAGTCTTGCTGTGCAACACATACAGCGCGTCAATCGGCGATATTATGGCGCGTAACGAAGACGTCCATCGCCCACGAAGCGACACACTCATAGCTCTGGATGGGATTGCTGAAGCGATGTTGACCTGCATCACGCGCGGTCTGGGTCAAAGCGGTACGTTGCCCGGTGGTCTGAATGTGCGCCGCCGCGCGCATGATATTCACCAGAAACTCATCAATAACCCTGCCAGCAATGAACGCGAGACGATCTTTGACTGGCTCAATGTCTATGCCATGGCCGTCAACGAAGAGAATGCGGCAGGTGGGCGTGTGGTCACGGCTCCCACCAATGGCGCTGCGGGCATTATACCCGCGGTATTGCGCTTCTACTTGATCGACACCGATGCGCAGCGAGATAAGGTCCACACGTATTTACTGACCGCCGCAGCGATTGGCATTCTTTACAAACAGCGAGCCTCAATTTCGGGCGCAGAAATGGGCTGCCAAGGGGAAGTTGGTGTTGCGTGTTCGATGGCGGCAGGCGGTCTGGCGGCGGTGTGGGGTGGCACGCCCGAGCAAGTTGCCAGTGCTGCCGAAATTGGGATGGAGCACCACCTTGGCCTAACGTGTGATCCAGTCGGCGGCCTTGTGCAAATCCCATGTATTGAGCGCAATGCGTTGGCTGCGGTCAAAGCCGCCAATGCGGCGCGATTGGCACTACACACACATGAAACGCCACGCGTCAGCCTCGATCAAGTGATCGAAACGATGCGGCAAACTGGCCTAGATATGTCATCCAAATACAAAGAAACCAGCCTTGGCGGCTTGGCGGTGAACGTTGTTGAGTGCTGAGACTATTGTGCTTTTCAATCAAATGGATTGCCAAGCAAGGCGCCTAAGTTCTGATCCCGTGGTGCCCGCCATTTTTCTAGCCCGATTGAAGTAGACCCTGCCAGTCTATGCGCTCGAAATGTCCCAAAGAGACGATCCCATATTGAAAAGCTGAAGCCGAAATTTGAATTTGTCTCAATTGGATCTGGGCTATGATGTATCAGGTGAAGTGCTGGGGTCAGAAAGATCGTTTGCACCACTTGTTCGAACTTGGCAGGCAATGCAATGTTGGCGTGCGTGAACAAGGCCCCTGCCCCAAGTGCCATTTCAAAAAACAATACCGCCGCAGCGGGAGCCCCCAGCAGTCCAACCATCACAATCTTAAATCCCAATGACACCAGAATTTCCATCGGATGAAAGCGCAGAGCCGTTGTCACATCCATTGCCACATCACTATGATGAACACGGTGCAAGCGCCACAAAAATGGCAGGGCGTGCATCATTTTATGTTGCCACCAGATCGCCACGTCCAACGCCAAAAAGCTGACAACAATTGCTAACCAATGAGGCACAATAATTAGGTTCAAAAGTCCAAACCCGTGCGCGTGACAATAAATGGCGATGCTCGCCAACCCGCCCGCTAGCGCCAGCCTCGCGAGAATCGCGCTGATCAGTGCCAAGCCGACATTGCCCAAGACTCTGGTTTCCCTGAACACCGACGCGCGAGCAGGCATTGTCGTTTCCAACGTAAAGAATAGCGTCAAAAGTCCGAGGGTTACTGCAAAGCGCAGCGCAGCATCACTCATTTTTGTTGTGCCCAAGTTTGCTTCACCAATTCCCCAATCGTTTTGACTTCTGCAATTCGCCCTGAGCCGCGTCGCCAAGCCAAGCCGATTTGGCGACCAATAATGGGAGGATCAAAACGGCGCGTGACGAGGCCCTCTCCAGTCAAACCCGCATCTGCCGCCATCTTGGGCAGCAGCGAAACACCCAGCCCGCCCGCCGCCATTTGAACAAGGGTAAAAAGCGACGTTGCGCGCACATCCTCTTGTCCCGGTCGCGACAGCCCGCAAACGCCCATAGCGTGGTCGCGCAAGCAATGCCCGTCGTCCAGCAGCAACAGCTGTTCACCCGCCAAGTCAGCCACGGTTAGTTTATCAATCGAGGAAAGCCTATGTTCACGCGCGCCTATATACAAAAATTCGTCATCAAATAACACATCGGTGTCAATACCTTGGGCATCAAAAGGCAAAGCAACCAATGCGGCGTCGAGCGTGTACGACCTCAAGCCATCAAGCAAGCGCGCTGTTAAGTCTTCACGCAAATACAGTTTCAGGCGTGGAAATGCGACTTTCGCGGCTGACAAAACCTGTGGCAGTAAAAAAGGGGCGACGGTTGGGATCACACCAAGCCTGAATTGTCCTGTAAGGGGCTCAGTGGCGCCATTAACCGCCTGCCCCAATTCATCCACAGCGGCCAAAATCGACCGCGCCCTTGCAACAGCTACTTCACCGGCAGAGGTCAGCGATGCGCCATTGCGCCCGCGCTCAACCAGTCGCGCGCCTAGAATGGATTCAAGCTCCTTGATGGCTGCTGACAGCGACGGCTGGGTTACAAAGGTGTGTTCTGCTGCATTTATAAAGGAACCATAGTCGGCGATGGCGAGTAAGAAACTAAGTTGGCGAAGGGTTGGGCTAGTCATGACCGTCATATAGAACCAAACTATTGAAAGTCACGATGAAATCTATTGGACTTCGCCCACGAG
>JAYSRI010000466.1:0-6968 GCA_043721175.1 Alphaproteobacteria bacterium | reverse complement strand
CAAAGCCGCCATGCCAAATTTACGCACGATTGCGCTCGATGAGCGTGTGCCAATCGCACGTTGCACATTGCGGACGCTATAGGCCAATTGCATCTTTTCGCCGCGCTCAAAGAATGGGGCTGCATCGCGCAGGATTTGGGCGTCAAGGCTATCGGGCACTTCGACGCGCGCTTTGGGTCCAAAATAGGCCGGCTTATTGCCTTCCACGCGCACCAAGAGCGGGTTAAGATCAAGGTCATCAAGATTGGCTGCACCCCGGCTAACTTGACGCAATAAATCTGTGCGCCCGATCACTTCATTCAGCGTCTTAAACCCAAGACTAGCCAGAATTTCACGCACATCTTCGGCGATGAAATTCATCAGGTTCACAACCTTCTCAGGCGTACCAGAGAAGCGCTTGCGCAATTCCTCGTCTTGCACACACACACCGACAGGACAGGTGTTTGAGTGGCATTGACGCACCATGATGCAGCCCATAGCGACAAGGCTGGCCGTGCCAATACCAAATTCTTCCGCGCCCAGCATAGCAGCTATAACGATATCGCGACCCGTTCTAAGCCCGCCATCGGTGCGCAATGTCACGCTGTCACGTAAGTTGTTCATAGTTAGGACTTGGTGGGCTTCGGCTAGACCAAGCTCCCACGGGATGCCCGCAAACTTGATGGAAGACTGCGGCGAAGCACCAGTGCCACCTACATTGCCTGCAATCAGAATAATGTCAGCCTTCGCCTTGGCAACACCTGCTGCAACTGTGCCCACACCTGATTGGGCCACCAATTTCACACACACTTTGGCTTCGGGATTGATCTGCTTGAGATCGTAAATCAGCTGCGCCAAGTCTTCGATGGAATAAATGTCGTGGTGGGGTGGCGGGCTAATCAGAGTCACACCCGGCGTTGCATGGCGCAAGCGCGCGATGAGTTCGGTAACCTTAAAGCCCGGTAATTGACCGCCTTCACCCGGTTTTGCGCCCTGAGCGACTTTGATCTCAATCTCACGACACTGGTTGAGATATTCCGCTGTCACACCAAAACGTCCCGACGCGACTTGCTTCACGGCACTATTAGGATTGTCACCATTAGGGAGAGGCTTGTAACGCTCGGGGATTTCGCCGCCTTCCCCTGATACAGACTTGGCCCCGATCCGGTTCATCGCGATGTTGAGAGTGCCGTGTGCTTCAGGGCTCAACGCACCAAGGCTCATGCCTGGCGTGTTGAAGCGTTTGCGGATTTCGTTGAGACTTTCGACCTCGTCCAAGGAGGCGGGTTTGGCTTTGGACTGAAAATCCAACAGATCGCGCAATTGAAGCGGCGCACGACCCCCAAGCATGCCGACATATTTTTTGTAAGCTGCAAATGAACCTGTGTTGCAGGCGTTTTGAAGCTGATGGATTTGTGCAGCTTCCAACGCATGTGGCTCACCTGATGCACGCGCCTTGTAGAGCCCGCCTATGGGTAAAGTAACGACTGCATTTTCCCATGCACTGGCATGAATGTCCTGCGCCTTTAGCGCTAAACCTTGCAAACCAATGCCCGAGATACGCGAACTCATACCAGGGAAAAAATCGGCGACCAAAGCGCGCGATAGGCCAAGCGCCTCAAAATTATAGCCACCCCGATACGACGAAATGACCGAGATGCCCATTTTGGACAGAATTTTAAGTAAGCCCGCTTCAACCGCTTTCTTGTAATTCAGAACGGCTTCGTTCAGCGTGAGTGCGCCGATCAGCCCCCGAGCGTGTCGATCCGCAATGGCATCTTGGGCAAGATACGCATTGACGCATGTTGCGCCAACGCCGACTAAGACCGCAAAATAATGGGTGTCAACACACTCCGCAGCGCGCACAGTGATGGAGCAATATGAACGTAAACCGCGTTTGACCAAATGAGCGTGAATGCCGCCTGTCGCGAGGATCATCGGCGCGGCAATGCGGCCCATGCCTTGGTGTTCATCGGTCAACACAAGTTGGCTTTGTCCGGCGCGCACGGCGTCTTCAGCTTCAGCTTTGATGCGACTGAGCGCTTCGTTTAGGGCCGTTCCGGCAAGATCTGGATCTTCTGGCAGCGGGTAACTACAGTCGATATAGGCAACGCCATCGCCCAGCATCGCCACCATACGGTCGTACATGCCGGTGGTCAGCATCGGGCTTTCCAGCACAAACACGTCTTGCTGGGTGGCATCTTGGGCCAGAATATTGCCGAGGTTTTTGAACCTTGTCTTTAGGCTCATCACCCGTTCTTCGCGCAATGGATCGATTGGCGGATTTGTGACTTGGCTGAAGTTCTGCTTGAAGTAATGCGATAGTGGCCGATAGCGCGATGACAAGACGGCAAGCGGGCTATCATCACCCATTGATCCCAGCGCTTCTTTGCCTTCCTCCGCCATGGGCGCGAGGATCATTTCAAGCTCCTCCAAGGTCTGACCCGCCGCAACTTGGCGGCGCAGCAACTCTGTTTTGTCATACAGGCGAGGCTCTGGGCCTGGTCCAATTTTTTCCTCCAAATTCAACACATTGGAGTTCCATTTCACATAAGGATGTGCGTTTGACAATTTATCGACGATGGCCTCATGGGTGTACATTTTACCCTTCAACATATCGACGGCTAACATCTCACCACGGCCAACACGACCTTTTTTGATAATGGTGCGCCCGTCTAATGGGCACATGCCAGTCTCCGAACCGACAGCCAGAATACCGCATTGAGTGACGCTGTAGCGCATGGGGCGCAGGCCGTTACGGTCCATGCCGGCAACCGCCCAACGGCCGTCATAAATCGCCAGCGCTGCTGGTCCGTCCCAAGGTTCCATCACGGCATTGCAATAAGCATACAACGCACGGTGACTTGGTTTCATAATGTTTTCTTGTTTGGCCCACGCCTCTGGCACCAACAGTGCTTTGGCCATAGGTGCCGAGCGACCTGCGCGCACAAGTACTTCGCAGACGTTATCAAGGGCTGCCGAGTCTGAGCCGCCAGCTTGAACAATCGGTTTTACATCCTCTTGAAACTCACCGAAGGCCTCTGACGCCATAGGGATTTCGTGAGACTTCATCCAGTTGATATTGCCTTTGACAGTATTGATCTCGCCATTGTGTGCAAGCATGCGGAAAGGCTGGGCCAAGCGCCACTGCGGGAAGGTGTTGGTCGAATAGCGCTGGTGGTAGATCGCCACCGCTGACACAAACCGTTCATCGCCGAGGTCTGGGAAAAACGCGTCAATACTCTCAGCGAGGAACATGCCTTTATAAATAAGCGACTTGGACGAGAATGAGCAAATGTAAAAGTCCAAAATGCTCGAAGCCAACGCCTTCTTCTCAATCCGGCGGCGGCAAATGAACAACGCTCGCTCTAGCTCTTCAGGGCTGCGGCCACGCGGATCATAAAACAGGATTTGTTCGATCTCAGGCCGCGTTGCATTGGCTTTTTCGCCAATAACGCTGATGTCCACTGGCACTTGGCGCCAGCCATATAGATAAAAGCCAAAGCGCAGTATTTCGCGCTCAACAATGGTGCGCGCCGCTTCTTGGGCGCTAAAGTCAGTGCGCGGCAAGAAAATCATACCCACACAGATTGGGTCGTCGGTTGGTGTGTGGCCCGTGCGTGCAACTTGCTCGCGGAAGAAGTCTTGAGGCACATCGACGCGCACGCCTGCGCCATCGCCCGTCTTGCCATCAGCGTCCACAGCGCCCCGGTGCCAGACGTTTTTGAGCGCTTTGAGCGCCATCGCGACGATATCACGACGTGGTTTCCCGTCTAATGCGCAGACGATACCAACGCCGCACGAATCCTTTTCATCCTCTGGATTATAGGAGTGACCAGCCACCAAAGTCGCGTGGTTCTTAAGGTAAAGATCGATTTCCTTGGACATATAGTTTCTCATCTTTGGACCGCGCAGCGTTGCTGCGCATTTTTATTGGGCTGCGCAGCGACGCTGCGCGGTCCGCCTTATTTCATTCAGCTGCAACACGCATCGCACCAGCACGCAAACGCGCTTGCTTGACCATCATCTTGTGCATGTGATCAGCGGCTTCGCGACCATCCTTGATTGCCCATACCACAAGGCTTGCGCCCCGCACGATATCGCCCGCCGCAAAGACGCCGGGAATAGAGGTCTCGCCGGTGATGGCGTCGGCGCGAATTGTGCCCCAGCGACTGACTTTTAAGTCGGGTTCGCTAAACAATGTCGGCACGTCCTCAGGGTCAAAGCCAAGCGCCTTGATCACCATATCAGCTTCAATTTCAAACTCGCCACCGAGCACGATTTCAGGCACTTGGCGGCCAGTGCTGTCTGCCTCGCCCAAGCGCATTTTGGTGACGATCACGCCTTTCAGAGAGTTGATGTCGCCATTGATGACCTTGGGTGCGGCCAGCCACTCAAAGATCACGCCCTCGTCTTGCGCATTAGCTACTTCGCGGGCACTGCCCGGCATGTTGGCGCGGTCGCGACGATAAAGGCAGGTGACCTTAGATGCGCCTTGGCGAACGGCAGTACGCACACAATCCATCGCAGTATCTCCGCCGCCAATGACGACAACGCGCTTATCCTTCGCGTTGAATGTGCCGTCTTCAAACGCCGGAACGGTGTCACCAAGGCCCGTTTTATTGGATGCAGTCAGAAAGTCTAAAGCCTCAAACACGCCAGCACCATTTGAGCCGGGACAGGGTAGCGCGCGGGCTTTGTAAACGCCTATGGCGATCAATACGCTATCATGGACGGCGCGCAAATCTGCGAGATTGCCATCGCGCCCAATCTCGTAATTCAAGACAAATTTGACATCAGACGCTTGTAAATGGGCAACACGGCGCGCAACCACATCTTTCTCAAGTTTGAAACCCGGAATGCCGTAAACCAACAAACCACCAGCACGGTCATAGCGATCGTAAACCGTGACTTGATATCCCTTATTGCGCAATGCTTCAGCCGCTGCCAAACCGCCTGGACCGGCACCCACAATGCCAACGCTCTCAGGGCGCTCGTAAAGCGGGACAATTGGTTGAATCCAGCCGTTATCCCACGCGGTTTCAGTGATATAGCGCTCGACAGCACCAATGGTCACGGCGCCATGCCCTGATTGTTCAATCACGCATGCCTGTTCACAGAGGCGGTCTTGTGGGCAAATGCGACCACAAATCTCGGGCATGCTATTGGTAGCCGACGACAACGCATAAGCCTCTTCAAGGCGACCCTCAGCAGTCATTTTTAACCAGTCAGGGATATTGTTTTGCAGCGGGCAGCCAGTTTGGCAAAACGGCACACCGCATTGCGAGCATCTCGACGCTTGTTCATTGGCTTTATCAGTAATGAACTCAGCATAAATTTCGTGAAAGTCGGCTTTCCGTTCTCCAGCAAGCCGCTTTGTAGGGCTTTCAGGATCAATTTTCACAAATTTCAAAAGCCGTTCGGCCATATTGAAAGACTTTCTGCGCACAACGTTGGTTTGGATGACGAACGCGTAATAGCTTTACTAGGAAATGCCAAGCAAAGATTATTGAATTGGGTTGCGTAAATTACCTATATTTTGATGCTATTTGCAGTAAATTCCTAACATGGCAAGTTTTCACAGCCGTCAAGGCTGTTTTAGGTAATTAAAATGTCCTAAATACCAAATGCCATATTGGCTGGTATCTGACAGCGACGCGTGGCAATTCGTGAAGTAGTAGCGCGCAGCACGAGCTGCGCGCTCCTTTTGGGTTATAGGTAAAATATCAATGGACTATATAATCGCAATAATCATGGGCGTTCTGGAAGGCTTCACTGAGTTTTTGCCGATATCCTCAACTGGTCATCTCATTTTGGCCGAAACCTTTTTGCCACCCGTTTTGCCCGATACGTTCGAGACCATGATCCAGCTGGGCGCTGTGTTGGCGGTCGTCGTTCTGTATTTCGAGAAGTTGTGGGGCGCTTTCATCACGATCCCAACCCGTGCAGCATCGCGCCAGTTTGCGGCTGCAGTGATCGTTGCTTTCTTTCCGGCCATGTTGCTAGGCGCACTATTGCATGATTTCATCAAGCAAGTTTTGTTCAGCCCTTTTGTGGTGTCGGTTGCGATGGTGGTCGGCGGAATATTGATTTTGTTAGCCGAACGCTTTCGCCCGGAACCCAAGATTATTGACGTTGATGATATTGATGTCATCACGGGCTTGAAAATTGGTGTCTGCCAGTGCCTTGCGATGATCCCGGGCATGTCACGCTCGGGCAGTACAATCATCGGTGCCATGCTGATGGGGGTAGACCGCAAGCCCGCTGCGGAATTTAGCTTCTTTCTGGCTATCCCCACCATGGTGGGCGTTTTCGTATATGAGGGGTGGAGTTCACGCGAGGCCCTGCTCGCCCAAGGCGGGCATGACTTATTGTTAGTGGCGATTGGCTTCATTGTTTCGTTCTTGACGGCTCTCGTTGTCATCAAAGTTTTTATCGGCATGGTCCAAAAGATGGGCTTCGCGCCGTTCGCTTGGTACCGGATTATTGTTGGGCTGGGGTTAGTAGTGCTGTTTTGGCCCAAGTGAGGGCTTCGCATTTACCATTTGAGTGCTTATATATGAGTAGAAACGGAAACCTTGCTCATGTCTGACGCAGCCCTCTTGCCACCACGAACACGGCGTCCGCGCCCACAAGTGGTCACGCTAACTGACGCCGCAGCTAACCGGGTGCGTGACGTGATGGCTAAAACCGACAAACCCTATTTGCGCGTCGGCATCAAGAATGGCGGTTGTGCGGGCATGGAATATGTCATGGCCTACGCCGATAGCCCCGATGCTTTGGACGAGATTGTCGATGATAAAGGCGTCAAAATTCTTGTGGCATCTAATGCCATTTTGTTTCTGATTGGCTCCGTCGTTGATGTTGAATCGACCAAGATGCACACGCGATTTACCTTTAGAAATCCCAACGAAACTGACGCTTGTGGATGTGGTGAAAGCGTTACGATCATCCCTGCCAATATAGACGCCTAAGTGGCGCGCGGTTTA
>JAYSRI010000465.1:0-2733 GCA_043721175.1 Alphaproteobacteria bacterium | reverse complement strand
GACTTCGTCTGCAAAAAAAGGCCGTGGCGCAAACCAACGCTTGGCTGGCACCGGGCCTTATGGGTAAGGCCAAGGGCGAGCGGTCATTGGGCAATTGGGATGAGGATGCTATTACATTTGCAGTCGAAGCGGCGCGCGATGCACTGGGCCCTGACGATGATCGCGGACACATCAAAGCGCTTTATATGGCGTCGACCACGCTTCCGTTTGCTGATCGCCTCAACGCTGGAATTGTGCATGCGGCTTTGACATTGGAACCCGCGACTACAGCACTCGACGTGACGGGTACCCAGCGCGCGGGCATAAGCGCTTTGTCGCAAGCATTGGCTGTGCGCAAAGGTCTGAATGATGGTTGTGCCTTGGTTGTGTCAGGCGACAGGCGGGTGCCAAAAGCGGTATCGGCTCAGGAACTTGAGATCGGCGACGGTGGTGCGGCCATAATTGTGGGACATGAAAGTGTTGTCGCGCAATGGATCGGTCACGCTGTCACGACCGCCGATTTTGTCGATCATTTTCGCGGCACTGGTGAGGATTTTGACTATCATTGGGAAGAACGCTGGATCCGTGACGAGGGCTATCTCAAGCTCGTCCCGCCTGTGTTGAAAGAAGCGCTGGCATCGGCCAAAATTGACGCAGCCCAGGTTGATCATTTCATTTTGCCGAGCACATTCAAAGGCATCGCCGATACGATCGCCAAACGCCTCGGCGTGCGGCCCGAAGCCGTTGTCGATAATCTGGGCTTAAGCGTTGGTGAGACAGGTTGTGCGCACGCACTTTTGATGCTGGCGCGCACCCTTGAGAATACCAAAGCGGGGGCCATCATTTTGGTGGCGCAATTTGGTCAGGGTTGTGAAGCCTTGGTGTTTAAGGTGACCGATGCGATCACGTCGTTCAAGCCCCAAAAAGGGGTGTCGGGCTGGCTAGCTAACCGCAAGGAAGAAACCAGCTACATGAAGTATCTGGTCTTCAACCGCCTTGTGCAATGGGACAAAGGGATGCGGGCGGAAAAAGACAACAAAACCGCCTTGACGACACTTTACCGCAATAATGACGCGATCCTGGGCCTTGTTGGCGGCAAGTGTAGCGTAACAGGCACGGTACAATATCCACGGACCCGCATGTCCGTTGCACCTAATTCCCCAGAAGTAGACACCCAAGAGCCTTACAAGTTTGCCGAACGCGCTGGTAAAATCTTGACCTATTCTGCCGATTTTCTGACATACTCAATGAATCCGCCCAATCATTATGGCCAAATAGACTTTGAGGGCGGCGGGCGCATTTTCATGGATATTAGCGATGTTGAGCAAGGCGAAGTTGACAGCGGCACGCCAGTTCGCATGGCTTTTCGTATTAAGGAATGGGACGAAAGGCGCGGTTTTACGCGCTATTTCTGGAAGGCCATTCCGGTAAGGTGATGAAGGGGACCGCGCAGCGTCCGCTGCGCTTCCTTTTGTAACAAGCATTGGCGCAGCAGGCGCTGCGCGGTCCTAGCCAAGGTAGTTTTTCATGCGTGTATTTGGGAATGTAATTCAATGCATTGCGGTGTTCGCTTTGGTCTCAACGCCTGCGTTAGCGCGTGAAGCGCCGCGTATGGTGGCGCTCAGCACAGGTTCCAACATTGCGACATGGACGCTACCTGCCAGCCCAACAACAGGCACGCGCACACATCAAACGCCTGTGATCTATCTGCACGGTGGGCCCGGAATGTATACTGAAGACCGCCGGATTGAGATGGGGCAAGCCTTTCGTACAGCGGGGTTTACCACCGTCTTTTATGATCAGATTGGCGGGGGTCAATCGGCGCGGATACCTGCCACGCAATACAGTCTGGCGCGTATGATAGCCGACCTTGAAGCCCTGCGGATCAACCTTGGTGCTGAGAAAATGGTGCTTTGGGGCAATTCGTGGGGCGCACAGCTGGCGGTGCTTTATGCACAAGCCTATCCCAACCGCGTCGCAGGCTTTGTACTGACATCTCCCGGCAGCTTTCCGGGTGAAATGTTTCGGCGCAATTATGGTGTTACAAAGCGCACCAATGTGACGATTGGGCGCGAATTGACCGCAGCCATTAATCAGATTGACCGCAAAGGTGGCCAAGCCGAAGTTACAGTCTCGCAAATCGATAGTGGTCGATTGCTGGATGTCGTTGCAAGTGCCGATCTGGTTGAAGGGTTTGTCTGTAAGAATAGCGTGGCCACCCAAACTGACCTGCCCGGTGGTGCGAATTTGTTTGTCAATCGGATTGTTCAAAAAGAGGTGGCCGCTGCTCGTTCGAGCTGGACGACGATGCCACGCGTTCCGTCTCTGACGCTGCGCGGATCGTGCGACTTTATTCCCGTCGAAAGCGCTAATCGTTACGTGGCGATCTCGGGTGGCACGCGAACCGATATTGCCAATGTCGGACATGGCCTCTTGGAGGATCCCGTTGCCGTCTCGGCGCTGCTCGGCGATTTTGCACGCACGAAGCTGAGCGAATTGCCTTAAGGTACGCGCAAGAAGATCGTCGCTCCGCGCATGGCTTTGTGTCGATCTCAGTCGTCACGAAAAAGCTAGGCGACAAGTAGCTGCGCGCGCGCTACATCTGAGGGCGCACAATTCATAAGCCCGAACGGGTCATAATTTGGGGAATCCTATGTTTGATTTTGAGAATACGCACCATGTGGCCGATATCACGCGCGTCCAAGCCAAGACCCGCCCTGATGCAGTCGCCATGACATTGCACACTAATACCAC
>JAYSRI010000464.1:0-2733 GCA_043721175.1 Alphaproteobacteria bacterium | reverse complement strand
ACCGACAAATGCGGCGTCCATACAGTTTGTAATGATGGCCCGGCTATCGACTAAAGTGCCATCGATATCAAAAACGGCGAATGGAAAACTCACGCATCGACCCTGAATGGTAAGAACGGATCGCGGCCTTCAAACTGTTCAAAGCCAAGCGCGTCAAACGCTTTTTCCATATGCTTGGGTAAGTCGGCGGTCACGCTCAAGATGCCGCCTTTTGGATGGGGGATACGGATGGCGCGGGCGTGCAAGTGAAGTTGTTCGCTGATGCCGCCAAGGGGTTCACGGTCGCAGGTATATTTGGGATCGCCTGCGATTGCACAACCAATCTCGGCCATATGAAGGCGCAATTGGTGGGTGCGTCCTGTGACAGGCTTGAGCGCTACCCACGATGCACGCGTGCCTGCATGGGATATCACTTCATAATCGGTGATTGCGAACACGGCGTCGGGCTCACCGTGCTTAGCGGCGCGCATCAACTCATTGTCCGGATTTTTGGCGCTGCCGGCTTTGATCATCCAGCCGCGCAGCTCACCACTATGCGGGGAGGGCGTGCCAAGGCAGACGGCCCAGTAAACCTTGGTGGTCTTGCGTCCTGCAAATGCTTTTGACAATTTGGCGGCCGCGTTAGGATTGCGGCCAAAGATCAACACGCCGGAGGTGTCTTTATCCAGGCGATGGCATAGTTTGGGGCGGCCATTCTCATCGGTGGTGAAGATGTCCATCATCTTGTCGAGATGCTTAGTCTGGCCCGTGCCGCCCTGTACTGCGATGCCAGCAGGCTTGTTGAGGACGATCACGTCTTCATCCTCGTGGATCACCATATTGCGCAGCCACGCCTCGTCCTCGGCGCTCACGCGGGTCCTTACAATGCCGTCATCTTTCTTTTCAGGAATAACAATCTCTTGGGGCACCATCACATCATTGCCGGGGGCAAGGCGGTCGCCCGCTTTCTTGGCACGTGTGCCGTCAATACGAATTTGACCCTTGCGGATCATTTGCTCAATGCGGCCCTGTGTCAGGGTGGTGAATTTGCGGCGCAGAAAACGATCAAGGCGAACCTCGCCATCAGTTTCGCGCACGGGTAATGTGATAATTGCAGCCATGAGCGACGTCTTAGCCGTTTGCGCGGCTCAGTGCCATGCCCGCAAACACCGCCGCAACCGAAAGGAAGACAGAAGCCAAGCTATACAGTCCCGCATTCTGCCACTGGCCTGCTTCAATCATCTTTGCTGTCTCGATTGAAAAAGCTGAAAACGTGGTGAAACCGCCCAGAACACCTGTTGCCAGAAACAACCGCCAGTTTTCATTTTGTGCAGTCATCGCACCGTGCTTCATTAGATAGCCCATCACAATGCCCATCGCAAAACCTCCGATAATGTTCACGCCTAGTGTACCCCAAGGCCAAGCGCTGCTCCACAGGCGCGTCGCCGCAATACCAAAGCCCCAACGCCCGACAGCACCCAATCCACCGCCAATGAAAACAAGTAGGGCTTGCAACATATCGCTAGGTCACAATGGCCATTGAAAAACCATCATGGCCTTTGCTGCCAACGGTTTGCATCGCAGTCGCGACAAGGTGGGAGTTTTGACCAATTGCATCGAGAAACGTGCGCACTCCGATGACTTTTGGGTCGTCACTTGTGTCGTCTGCGACGGCACCATCGCGCACAACATTATCGCCTATTATGATTGTCCCTTTCCGGGAGAGCTTCAACGCGGCTTCAAGATAATCGGGATTGGATGGCTTGTCGGCGTCGATGAATATTAAGTCGAAAGGCGGTTCGCTGCTTGAAATCATGGCCGTTAGGCTGTCCAACGCGGCCCCCTCGACAATCCTGACGTGTTCGCTAAGGCCTGCAAGCTCGATGTTTTGCGACGCAACGCGGGCACAAACAGGATCAAATTCAAGGCTGATCAACTTGCCACCGTTTGGTAACGCGCGCGCCATACAAATAGTTGAATAGCCGCCCAATGTACCAATCTCTAGGATACGGCGTGCGCCTGTCGCTTTGATCAAGATATGCAAGAACTGACCTTGCAGTGGCGACACAGCGTGTCGGGGCAATCCAGCAACATCGCTTGCCGCCAATGCATTTTCCAGCACCTGATCGGGCTTAAGCAACGTCGCTTCAAAGTAGGTATCAACAGCGGCTGGTGTCGGGCCGAGAGTTTGTAATGTCATACCGGAACGATAAGTCGGGCGTGGCGCAATGTCACGTCGATTTTGTCTTGGATCAAGCGGCTATTCGGCTTATATATCTTGGATGAGCGTGATCACAGATATTGCCTACCGTGCCGGTGCTACCGCAAAACTGGCGTTTTATGGCGCACATTATGGGTTGAGCCGGGCGATGTCGGCGCCATTTCTGCGGCCTGGCGATGCGCCGTTTAAGTCCGATAAGCCAGCACCTGATCGCAAGATGTTGAGCCAAGCGTTTATGTCGGCCTTCACCCAAGACCGCGCTAACATCGAAGTCGGCCTTTACCGCGCGCCTGATGTCGTTCATCAAATTCGTCAAACGGCACGTAGCTTCGACTATTTGCGTGATGTCCGCGCTATTGATGCACGTCGGCTTGCGGGCAATGGTACCCAAGTGCGCGATGACCCACAAAGCGAGGGCTTTCCGGCCTATTTTCGGCAAAACTTTCATTGGCAAAGCGGTGGGTGGCTGACCAAAGAGAGTGCCGATCTTTATGACTTTCAGGTCGAAACTATTTTTACAGGCTCGGCAGGTG
>JAYSRI010000463.1:0-2734 GCA_043721175.1 Alphaproteobacteria bacterium | reverse complement strand
GGCATTTTATCATGCGGTTTGAAACACAAAGCGAGCCTGTGTTTCTCGACCCGTTCGAAGGCGGTGCGATTGTCGATACAGTGGAATTGGCCGCGATTGCACAACGCGCTGGTCTTGAACGCTTAAATGACGCCATGGTTCGGCCAGTTTCAGACCGTGTTATGGCCGTGCGCCTGCAAACCAATCTGGTTGCGCGCTCCCGTGAGCGCGGTGATGTTGAGGCCTGGGTAAGAGCCGCGCATCGGCGTGCGGTGTTAGCGCCAGAGAATTTCAATGTTGCGTTGGATTATTCTCAAGCGGCCGAGGCAGCTGGCTTGATGAAAATTGCGCTTCACTGGTCAGAGCTAGCCTATTCTTTGCCCACAGCGCCCAACCACGCACAAATGCTTGCCGAAGGCGACAGAAGCCAAACGCTGCGGCATAAGCTGAATTGAACAATGAAAGTGCGCCCGTGACCAATTCTTCAAGCCAAAATTTACGCGTCGCCGTACAAATGGACCCGATTGAAGCCGTCAATATTGATGGCGATACAACTTTTGCTATGATCGAAGAAGCGCAAAAGCGCGGCTTTCAAGTGTACACCTATCACGTCGAAACCCTGTCGTGGCGCGAAGGTCGCGTCACGGCTCGTGCTCGTTCTGTTACTGTGCAGCGAATAAAGGGTGATCATGTCAGTTTCGGTGACGAAATTTCACTTGACCTAGCGGACGATATTGACGTGATATTAATGCGCCAAGATCCGCCGTTTGATATGGGTTACATCACTGCGGCGCATATTCTGGAGTTTCTCAAAGGCAAAACAATGGTCGTCAATGACCCCTTTTGGGTGCGCTCCAGTCCGGAAAAGATCGTGCCACTCCTGTTTCCTGACCTGATGCCACCAACCCTTGTCACCCGAGACCGGAAAGCAATTGACGCCTTTCGTGCTGATCACGGCGATATTGTCGTCAAGCCACTGTTTGGTAATGCTGGAGCAGCAGTGTTTCGCATCAAACCTGACGATGGCAATTTAGGAGCGCTGCTCGACCTATTTTTCGCGACAAGCCGCGAACCTTTAATGGTGCAGGGTTTTGTGCCGGGTGTTTTTGATGGTGATAAGCGCATCATATTGATTGATGGTGAGCCCGTGGGCGCGATCAATCGTATCCCCAAAGGCAATGACATCCGCTCCAATCTCGCCGTCGGCGGGACGGCCCATGACGTTACTTTAAGTGACGCCGATCTGGCCATTTGCGCGTGCATCGGCCCCACTTTGAAGGAGCGCGGACTTTTGTTTGTAGGCATCGACGTGATTGCGGGACGATTGACAGAAATCAATGTCACCTCCCCAACAGGTGCTTTGGCCATAAAAGCCTTTTCCGGTGTTGATTGTACCGCCCTTATGTGGGACGCTATATTAAAGAGATCAGGGAAGCGGTCCTAGATCTGCGGAGAGGGTTCACCTTTCCCACAGGTTGAAAAACTGTCTTTCTTTACAAATTGGTTAATATTTTTCTTTTGTTCCTATATTGTTCGTGATACGATCTTATTTTGCACAATCGTGTGGATATATCGGAGGCGAAACGATGGTTGCTCGATTGGTAACATGGGCATTTGATGGTGCCGAAGCACGTCTTGTTGATGTTCAGGTGCAAATAACCGAGGCCGGAGCCAATCCTTACTTCTCAATTGTTGGGCTTGCAGACAAGGCAGTTGCCGAAAGCCGCGAACGCGTTCGATCGGCCTTTGCCGCCATTGGGCTGTCTATTCCGGCCAAACGTGTCCTCGTCAATCTCGCCCCCGCTGACCTGCCAAAAGAAGGCAGCCATTACGACGCCCCGATTGCCGCCGCGCTATTGGTTGCCATGGGCGTCCTTCCCGCTGACTCTCTCGACGGCCTAGCGGTTTTGGGTGAATTAGGTTTAGACGGTGGTTGGCAGCCCATTGTTGGCGCACTACCTGCCGCTATGGCCTCGCAAGAAAACGAGCTGACACTAATTTGTCCTGCTGCTTCAGCTGCTGAAGCGGCTTGGTCTGGCGGGCGCGTCATTGGCGTCGAGAGCCTAATGGGCTTTATCAACCACATTCGCGGTGCACGTGTTTTGGAACTGGCAAAGCCGGGTGCCCTGCTCGAAGCGCCCAATGTAGCAGACCTCAAAGATGTGCGTGGGCAAGAGCAAGCTAAACGGGCGCTGGAAATTACAGCGGCTGGCGGCCATAATCTGTTGATGGTCGGACCTCCAGGGGCTGGCAAGTCCATGTTGGCGCAGCGTTTGCCTGGACTATTGCCACCACTCAGTGCACGTGAACTTTTAGAGGTTTCGATGGTTCATTCTGTCGCCGGCATGCTCGAAAAGGGCAGCCTGACGCGCGCAAGGCCGTTTCGGGCACCTCATCACTCTGCCAGCATGGCGGCCCTGACGGGTGGCGGTATGAAAGCAAAACCTGGCGAAGTATCACTCGCCCATCACGGCGTGTTATTTCTCGACGAGCTGCCAGAGTTTTCGGCTCAAGCACTCGATGCATTGCGTCAGCCACTAGAAACCGGGGAAGTGGTTGTCGCGCGGGCCAATCGCCATGTGACTTATCCGGCAAGATTTCAGCTCATTGCGGCGATGAATCCTTGCCGTTGTGGAGCGGCAGCGGGGCGGACGTGCGGGAAAGCGCCGCGCTGCATGGTCAATTATCAATCTCGTATTTCGGGGCCTTTGCTTGACCGAATTGACCTGCAGATTGATATACCCGGCGTCACTGC
>JAYSRI010000462.1:0-6980 GCA_043721175.1 Alphaproteobacteria bacterium | reverse complement strand
AAGCGCGCGAGCGCGCAGCCTTTGCTGCGCCGGACTGCTGGCAAAACTTAAAGCGCCAAATTTGGGCGATAAGAGTGCGGGATACCAATGCCGTATTTCCTCAAAGCGTGCGCGGCCCCCGCCCGCGCCTGTCGCAACATAGGCTGGTCGACACGGCTAGAGCGCGGCGGGGGCCGCGCGCTCCTGCTTCAAGAGCGAGGCGCATAGGACCGCGCTACTCCAGTGGGGCATGGTGAAGCAAATGCCTAAATTAATTGAAAGAGCGCTTACCTCGGAGCGCGGGTATCTAATCCGCCTCTTTTGCAAGTGCACGTCAAGCGGATTGACAATCCGCAACAAATCTATCCTACCCCCTTAAAGCGTCGGTGATACTCACCTTCATGAACCCGCTCGCCTCCTTCACGTTTTTGATCGCTACTGTGCAAAGCCTCGTTAGCGCCGTAACCACGCGTGACGATCTCCACTTCAGGCCTGCTTGGTCGCGCAAGGCAGTGGCTGTGCGCTTGGCGAGTGGGTTGCGGGTTTTGCGAGCCTTTTTGCGACGTTTGATCATTCTGATCGCTTTGGACATGGAATGGGGTTTGGTTGATAAACGCGGGGCGATGAAGCGCCCACATGGTCTTCAGTCAGCGTCTTCTTCAACGCCCAGCCTTCAAGGGCTGGATGCTCATAAAGCCAGCCCGTGGCTAAATGGTGATGGCCCCTGTTTTAATGTAAAAAACACGCAAGGCTACAATCCATCCGTCCAGATCGACATGGCCAAGCTCTACGCGCAGCTGGATTATTTATCGAAGATCGCGACCGACCCGATCGCCAAGGCCAAGCGCTTGGCTTTTCATCTAGCCCGCACTCACCAAGGCATCATCATGGCCCCAGAGGGGCCCAAGCGCATTGCGGGGCGTTGGGGGACGGAAGTCCGTGCCTGCTTTGACGCCATGGCAGGCTCCATCATCACCAAAAGCAGAGTTAGGCCGCCTCCGCTGCCGCCCCCGCGCACGCACTGGCCCACCGTCACCGCTCTTTGACAGGGAGCAGGCTGGAGCCTGCGACCACTGAATACGTAAGCCATTCGCTTACCGCCGTGACGGCGGTTATTGGCCATGCGCAACGCTGTCCTATAAGGATCGCGCAGCGCCTGCTGCGCCGCTTTGCGCTATGAAACATGCGTAGCAGGCGCTACGCGGTCCAAGAAATCTACCCCGCCATCGCCCCAATCGTGCCCTCAGCCTCAATCTCGACTGGCCCCGTCATGATGACGTGATTGTCGCTGGCACGCCATTCGATGGTGAGGTCCCCGCCATCGACTTGCACGCGCGCTTTGCGGTCACATAGACGGCGGCGAACAGCGGCGACCAGCGCTGCACAAGCCCCAGTTCCGCACGCTTTGGTTAGGCCCGCACCGCGTTCCCAAACGCGCAAGCGAATATGATCGCGCGCTACAATCTCCGCGAATCCGACATTGACCCCTTCAGGAAACAGCGGGTGATGTTCTATCATTGGGCCAACTTCTTTTATGGGGGCCAGCTCTGCGTCCTGCACAAAGAACACCACATGGGGATTGCCCATCGAGACACAGCCTGGACCGTGCATGATGGGATCGTCAATCGGGCCGACTTGAAGCTCAATGCGCAGAGTATCCATCCGCTCCGACATTGGGATTTGTTGCCATTCGAGCAACGGCTCGCCCATATCAACACTGATGGAGAATTCCCCGGCGCGTGAGGCGCCCAGAAGACCGGCCTCAGTTTCTATCACAATGTGGTCCTGTTCGGACTCACGCATCAGATACCAAGCGACACAGCGCGTGCCGTTGCCACAAGCGCTCACTTTGGTGCCGTCGGCGTTCCAAATCTGGGTAAAAACATCGGCGAGCAGGTTTTTGGGCGCTTCTAGCACCATCATCTGGTCAAAGCCGATACCTTTTTTGGGGTCAGCAATTGCGGTAACAATCTCGGCAGTCAGCGGCATAGAATCTTGGCGCGCATCCAGCACACAAATCACATTGCCAAGGCCGTTCATTTTTGCAAAATCCATAATGATGCTGAATAGTTGGTTTTGCGCGAAACTCAATCAGGGTGGATTAACCAAGTTCACACGATAGTAACACTTCATGACAAACATTTAATGCACCGCCTCTGTTTGGCCCCAATTGCGACCAGATCGCGCCACATCGGAGCGGGATAACAGGGGTGTCGGTTGGGCAGCGGAGCATATCGCAGGTTCTGGTTTCTCGACAGCCCCCCAGCCCCCCCTCCAGGGTCTGCGGACCGAGGTTCAGCCGACACACAGTTTTTCCCGACTGCTTTCTACATCGACTTTGGCCTCAAAAAGCCTATGCCTCTTTTGCACATCGCAGAGGAGGCATTTTTTATGGGTGATCGGTTAGCAAGTAAGCGCGCCATTGTGACGGGGGCAGCATCGGGCATTGGATTGGCGACGGTGAAGTTGTTTCTGGCGGAAGGTGCCAGCGTTCTTGGTGTAGATATCCCCGGCGACAAATTGAATGATACACTAGAAGGATCGGGTGCCCACATCTTAGGCGTTTCGGTCACAGATGATGATGCTCCGCAAAAAATCGTAGACGCGGCAGTTCAGCATTTGAGCGGCATTGATATCATTTTCAACAATGCTGGCGTGGTGCATAACTGCCTGCTGGAGCGCATGAGTGACGACGAGTGGGATGGGGTTTTAGATGTCAATTTGCGGTCAATCTTTCGAATCACCCGCGCTTGTGTACCTCATTTGAAACAAAGCGGCTCGGGGCGCATTATCAACACCGCATCAGTTATGGCCGAGGCGACCGGCATGGGCATGGCCGCCTATAGTGCATCCAAAGCTGCGGTGTTGGGCCTCACAATGAATATGGCAGTGGAACTTGGAAAGTTTGGTGTTACCGCAAACGCCATCCTGCCCGGTGCGATCTGGACGGGTATGACATCGAGTATGTGGGAAGAACGACCCGATATTGCTGACGCATGGGCCAAGAAAACAACGTTGCGCCGTCTTGGGCAGCCCGAAGATATTGCCCGTGTTGCGCTATTTCTTGCTAGTGAGGATGGTGGCTATATGACCGGGCAAGGCCTGACGGTGGATGGCGGTTTGACTGCGAAATTGGGGGGGTAAGTGATGGTCGAGGCGCATAATTTAATCGGGTTTTCACTTGTGGTTTTGGGCATGGCGCTGACGCCCGGTCCAAACATGATGTATGTGGTTTCGCGGTCCATATCGCAGGGCTGGATATCTGGCATGATATCTGTCGGGGGCGTGGCACTTGGTTTCTTGTGCTACATGTTGGCAGCGGCGTTTGGCATTACGGCCCTGATGTTTGCTGTGCCATTTGCTTATGACACCTTACGATTGGTCGGCGCTGGCTATCTGCTCTATCTGGCTTGGCAAGCAATCAAGCCTGGCGGCGCATCACCGTTCACGGTGAAGAACCTACCAATAGATGGCCCTGCAAAGCTGTTTTCGATGGGTTTCCTGACAAGTATTTTGAACCCCAAAATAGCGATGCTTTACATGTCGCTGTTGCCGCAGTTTATCGACACCATGGCGGGTGACATTTTGGGCCAATCTTTGGTGCTTGGTTCTACTCAGATTGTTGTCAGCGTGACGGTCAACGCACTGGTAGGTTTGGGAGCTGGCTCCATCGCCCACTTTCTTGCGACCCGCCCGACGTGGGCTTTGGTGCAACGCTGGGTGATGGGAACCGTTCTTGGCGGCTTTGCCGTGAAGATTGCGCTGGAAGGGCGGCGCTAGATTGCTGTGCTTCATTTTTGAAGCACATCAGGTCGATCTAACGCTTTAGATGAGAGCATACGTGCCGCGAAAATTTGTTTCAGATTTTGCGCGCGATGCGTTAGTCTGATGCGCTTGGATTTTTTGGCTATCCGTTAACAATGTACACTCCGCTTTGGTGTTGCTATTTGGCATCAAATATGTAATATGATGCCAAATTGGAGTCTCTCATGAGCGCCCTTCTCAAAATTGATGTTGCATCTCCTGCGTTGACAACAAGCACGATAACCGATGACGAAGGCGCTGCTATGTTCCGTGCAGCAGTCACTTTGTTTGCGAAATGGGATGTTACTGACGAGCAGGCCGCAACTTTGGTGGATTTGCCGTTGCGGACTTATCGACGGTGGAAATCAGGTGATCAAGGTCGTTTAGGACGAGATGGCAAAGCGCGTTTATCCAACATTATGGGTATCCACAAAGCCTTAAGGGTGATCTTTAACGCTGCTGAACGCGGTTACACTTGGATTAAAGCACCCAATGACGCGTTTGGTGGACGCACGGCTCTTGATGTCATGCTGGGGGGGGATTTAACCGATTTAATGCGGGTCCGTCGCTACTTGGATGCTGAGCGCGGTGGGTGGTGACATCTGGACCCGATATACCAAAAGCGACCGTTCGCTGGCCTTCAGCTGTGCGCATCATTCGCAGTATCTATCCGCCAATTAATTTATTTGAGGATATCGCTGACCCGGCTGACTGGCCGTTGCTTATTTCCGCCGAACAAAAGACGAATCCACGCTTGATGGAAACGCTGGGAAATCTTGATCTGGTTCCTATATCGCGCAGAGTTGGCGGCGCGAACGCATCCTTTTTAATGAGTCCTTTCACCCACGTCAGCCCTCACAGGAAAAGCCGTTTTAGCGATGGGTCATTCGGCGTGCTCTATGTTGGCGATCATTTCGAGGTCGCTTTGTTTGAAACGATTTATCATCACGCTCGCTTTATGGCGCGCACCAATGAACAGTCAGGTTGGACGTCCCAGTTTCGAGAAATCATCATGGCTGTTGAAGCAACGCTAGATGATTTGCGCGCCGTGCCGTTCAGCAACATTTTCCAAGTCTCCGATTATGCCGATTGCCAAATACTAGCGAGAAGGCTGCGCGACAATGAAAGTGACGGTGTGATTTATCCCAGCCAGCGCTGTCCTGATGGGCTATGTATTGGCCTATTTTACCCCGACCTTGCACATAATCCTATTCAAGGGCGTCATTTAGATTACCACTGGAGCGGGCAGTGCGTCGATTTTGTGCGCAATGTGGGCAGTGGAGACGTATTCCGCGTGGTAGAGTCATGACTTTCAAGAAGAGTGCCTTCTTTTTGCTGACGGCACTTTGTGTGGCGATTGGCAGTGTCGCCATCTTACCCGGCTACCCCCTTGCTCAGCATGCGTTCTTTGCAAACCAAAAAGTCGGCCAAATTGATGTACTAGCCCATGGTGCAGGCCAAGGGGTCGCGCCCACTGAAACCATGTTGGCCCTCAAAACGGCAAACGATAGTGGTGCCGATGTTTTGGAAGTTGATGTCCAACTGACGCGCGATAACGTGTTGGTTTTGCACCATGACGATACATTTGATCGCACAACTGACCTAACTGGTCCTGTCGAAAATTTGACATGGGCGCAGATAGAGGCAGGCGACAAGGGTGCCACTGTGACGCTAGGAGGAACAACTTTTAGCGGCATCGACACCAAAGTTGCGCGTCTTGATACAGCTTTGGCGGCATTTTCGAAGTCCCGCTGGAACATCGAAATAAAAAATGACTCCGCCAATGCTGCAGCGCAATTGTGTCAGGACGTGAAGCGGGCGGGGCTTGAATCTGGCGTGCTTGTGGCATCATTCCATGACGCTGCAATGGCAGAATTTCGTCGATTATGCCCAAAAGTTGCCACGTCCATGGCCCCAAGGGAGATTCGTGTGTTCGTGATTGCAGCCAAACTCGGCTTATCACGCTTTGTCACAACGCCAGCAGTCGCGGTTCAAGTGCCGGTTGAAGCAAGCGGTTTTGACCTAACCAGCTCACGTTTCATAGCGGCACTGAAGCATCGCAATATCAAGCTGCATTATTGGACCATCAATGACCCAGCGCAGATGCGCACTTTGATTGGCATAGGCGCTGATGGCTTGCTTACCGATTATGTGTTGCGCGCGCGCGAAGCGATTGCCGATAAGCGCTAGCCAGATGGGACTTATGCTACGCGACTGGCGCGAACGAGGGCCGTCTCGTCCATAAAGGCTTGCTCGCGCTTGTTCTTGGCCAACTTTGTGCGCGCCAAGCGACGTTCTTCGAGCATTTCGAATTTCTTTTGATCTTCAAATGCGCTTTGAAGGTCGAGCCGGAGAGCTTCGATTTGTTGATCTATGCCAGAAATTGACGCATCCAGATTGGCTGTTTGCCCGGCAACTACACGCGAATAGGCAGCCCAATGGCCCATAAGCGACGGGTCACGTGCAGCATTAGCGGCTTCTTTGGCGGCCTTGATTTCAAGGTCAGCGCGTTTTTGAACAACGCCAGCTCGGGTTTGCTCAGCCGCAGAGATCAGCTTTTGCACGCTGTCAACTTTATGTTTTGCCAAACGAATAAGTGTGTCGCCGGTTCTCATGCCTGCTTGTTCCCTCAATTGTTGATGGGGTTATACACGCATGAAGTTAAGGAAAGGCTGAGCAAACTGATTGCATTACTGTTTGGTTGCAGTTTTGGCCTTTTAGGCTGTCAAAATTGCGCTGAGTTGTGCGAAGGTTTCATCAAATGGCGTGTGGTCTTGCTTGCCTTGACTGAGGAAGGCCTCCAGCGGTTCGGCCAAATCGATGGCGCGATCGGTGGCAGGGTCTGCACCACGGCGATAGGCCCCAAGGCGGATCAATTCCTCCATATCGCTATAATTCGCCAACGCGCGCTTGGCTTCTTTCACCAACGCCTGCTCATCAAGTGAGTGGCATTCGGGCATCAAGCGCGAGATAGACTTCAGGATGTTAATCGCTGGATAGCGTCCGCGTTCGGCAATACTGCGTTCCAGCACCAAGTGACCATCCAATATGCCACGCACGGCATCGGCTACTGGCTCGTCATGATCGCCGCCATCTACGAGCACCGTGAACAAGCCCGTGATCGCGCCTGTTCGACCATCGACAGATTTGGCACCGGGGCCGGCGCGCTCCAGTAATTTTGGCAGCTCGGCAAAGAC
>JAYSRI010000461.1:0-2743 GCA_043721175.1 Alphaproteobacteria bacterium | reverse complement strand
TATAGAAGCTGGAGCATCTGATGGTGACGTCACCGAAGGTATCATCCTAGGTGATGACGATGAGGATGATGAATTCGCCGATCTGCAGTTTGAAGGCGACACCTTTCAGGACGCGGAGGGCGAGATTGACACGACACCTTTGCGGATTGCCGTTATCGGTCGTCCCAACGCCGGAAAATCGACACTTGTTAACGCACTATTGGGTGAAGAGCGGCTTTTAACAGGGCCAGAAGCCGGGATCACGCGCGATTCAATCGGGGTTGATTGGATTTGGGATGGCCGCCCAGTTCGCTTGGTTGATACGGCAGGTATGCGCCGGAAAGCGAAGATTCAGGAAAAGCTGGAAACGTTGTCCGTGGCGGATACCTTGCGCGCAATCCGGTTTGCAGAAATCTGCTTGCTGGTGATGGATAGTGACGAAGCGTTTGAAAAGCAGGATCTTCAGATTGCCGATCTGGTGGCGCGCGAAGGTCGTGGTCTGGTCTATGTGCTGGCGAAATGGGATCGTGTCGACGACGAGCAAGCGCGTATCGCAACATTACAAGCGCGTGCGGACAAGGTTTTACCTCAAACACGCGGTGCGCCTTTGGTGCCAATTTCGGCCTTGTCCGGTCGTGGTCTGGATAAAATTATGCCAGCGGTGCTGGATGTTCATGGCGATTGGAATGCACGGGTTAAAACGCGCGACCTCAACGATTGGCTCAAAGAAGCGGTTACCAAGCAACCGCCTCCGTCCGTGGACGGTCGCCGTGTCAAACCGCGCTACATTGCCCAGATCAAAGCTCGTCCACCGACGTTTGTGCTTCTGGCTAGTCGTGCTGCGCAATTACCTGACACTTACGTGCGTTATCTGGTCAACGGCATTCGGAAAGCCTTTGATATGCCCGCAGTGCCGATTCGGTTTTTAGTAAGAGCGCCTAAAAACCCTTATGCTGGTGACGAAACAGGGCGCCCTAACTTGTCGCGCAAAAATCGGGAAGCCGGCGCCAAGCATGAACAGCAAGCTGATCGCGCGCCCAAGGCTCTGGCAAAACCAAAGCCGATGAAGTCTCGCGTGCCAATCGTAGCGCCCAAGACACGCATCGCAAAAGGTGGCAAAAAGTTGGGTAAGAACGCCAGTCGCGCCAATAAAGGGCGCTAGCCCGTTTGATTAGCTTGCAGTAGCCAATTGTCCACCGGCAAGCATCGCCAAAGCACCCAGTTTGCCATCAATAAAGTTTCGTCCATCTCTTAAGTCAGCCCGTCGCGACGCGACATACTCAACGCAGATTGGATACAGGCAATGTTCCTGTATTAAAACTTTGGCTGCAAGCTGTAGTGGGCTATCGCTCGGGAACACGGGCACAATCGCTTGGCCGATAATCGCGCCTTCATCGACCCCGGCACTAACCCAATGAATGGTGCAGCCAGCAAATGCAACGCCTGCGTCGATTGCACGTGCGTGGGTGTGCAGGCCTCTAAAATTCGGTAACAACGAGGGATGGATATTGACCATCCTGCCGTCATACTTCGTGACGAAAGGGGCCGTCAGCACACGCATAAAGCCAGCGCAAACAACAAATGAAGGTTCTAGCGCGTCAATGTGAGCCCCAAGTTCCGCTTCAAATCCGGTCCGATCCGGAAAAGCCTTATGATCGAGGCCAATAGCAGGAATATTGGCCGCCCGAGCCCGTTCAAGACCGCCAGCGTCAGGTCGATTTGAGACCACGCCGACGACATCGTAGGAGCAATTCGGCTGCGCGGCAGCGTCGATCAGCGTCTGTAAATTTGATCCGCCACCGGAAATCAAAACGACCACGCGTGCTCGTGTCATTTGGCGCAAACTTGTCCGATAATCACCGGGCTTTGCCCAAGTTCCAGCCAAGCCTCCAAGAGTTCAGGCACTTTTTCAGGCGCGACACAGGCCACCAGTCCAATCCCGCAATTAAAAGTGCGGGCCATTTCAGCATCAGACACGCCGCCTGTTTCTTGCAACCACCTGAATATTGGCGGCAACGTCCAGGCCTGTTTGTCCAATTCAACACTCAAGTGCTTGGGCAACATGCGGGGGATATTGTCCGTCAACCCGCCGCCAGTGATGTGTGCCAGCCCCTTCACAAAGCCAGCCTTAATGACAGGAAGCGCTACTGCTGGATAAAGTGTGGTAGGCGTCAAAAATGCCTGTGCCAACGTTTGTCCTTCGCTGAATGGACAAGGCGCGTTCCATGACAGCCCGCTCAACACAACTATTTTTCTTATAAGCGAATAGCCGTTAGAGTGTGGGCCAGACGACGGCAAACCAACCAAAACATCGCCCGCTCGCATGGTATCAAGTTTGGGAAGAATGCCTGATCGCTCAACTGCGCCGACAGTAAACCCTGCTAAATCATATTTACCCCCAACGTACATGCCAGGCATTTCGGCGGTTTCACCACCAATCAACGCACAGCCCGCCTCTTTGCAAGCTCGTGCGATCCCGCCGACGACAGCAGTTGCAACGTCGAGATCGAGGCGACCACATGCAAAATAATCAAGGAAAAACAGAGGTTCAGCGCCTTGAGCTAACACGTCATTGACGCACATGGCAACCAAGTCTTGGCCGATACCGTCATGAATGCCAGCGGCTAGCGCTATTTCCAGCTTAGTCCCAACGCCGTCGGTTCCTGAAACTAAAATAGGGTCGATCATGCCCAGCGCTTTGAGGTCAAACAGACCGCCAAAGCCCCCAAGGGCAGCGTCAGCACCCGTTCGAGCGGTTGCTTTA
>JAYSRI010000460.1:0-2744 GCA_043721175.1 Alphaproteobacteria bacterium | reverse complement strand
TGATCGAAATAAACGTATCGCGCCCCCAATAATCATTGAACCAAGGCAGGCCCGCATAAATGCCTGTGCCCATTTGCTTCATAACAAGCTGGTCTGCCGTCAAGCGCATCCACAGCAGCGCTTTTGTGCGATCAGCGTCGCCAGCATCAAGGGCAAGATTGCCCGACACCAACGCCTCCATCCGGCGCGCACGGGCTGTTAATAGTTCGCTGAGATTGCGCCGCACGCGCACCAAAATGCGAACGGCTTCTGCCTTGTTTGACGCATGAATGAGCAAAAACCCGCCACTTGTGGCCGCGCAAGTGGTCCCATTCATTGCGATATGTTGCATCTCAGAGCGGATAATCGGTGCCATCAAAAGCACTCTACCTGTCGCTTCTTTGGGCGCATAAAATACCCCTTCCGCGCCTAATGTGCCAGAATCGGTAAGGTCGCCGCGCATTGCCAAACCAATTTGGCTTCCCGTCACGCTCGACATCTGAACCACGATAACGGCTATGCCTTCTAACATCGTCAATGTCTCGGTCGCCTTGGCGAAGGTGCGGACCAACTTATGGGGTGAAACAACGGCTTGTGCCTCGCTCCGCGATAAACCGACCCCATCGACGCTTAAGCAATAATCATGGAAAATACGCTTGGTCGCGATGTTCCAGCCGTTAAACCAATCGGGGTTTTCATCGGTATGTGTGCGGCCATGAAAATAGGCGCTGGACTTGTCAGTATAAGAATATTGACGATTTTCATCGCGCGTTACAGGCATTGCAAGGCTAGCCAAAACAGGTGTTGCATTTGGGGCTGAGCGGCTGGCCTTGGCGCTAGAAGCCACCAATGTGGGCACGATTGCCATGCCTTTAATGACGCTGCGTCTGCGCATGTGCGCCCCCTATTCCAACCAACCTGCCGCCCGCACTAATGGCTGGCGATCACGTGCGACAGGGACAGACTTGCCGTTTGACACTTGCAATAGCAAGGTTTTGCCGTCACGCTGCCAACCCGTAATCGAGGACCGCGCCACCCAGTAAGAACGGTGCACCAGCATGCCGTCAATGCCGCCCAGTTCTAGTTCAGCATCGGCCATGCGCATATGGATCAGAGCATCTCCCAGCAATGTATGAACGCGCACGTAATGATCTTCCATCTCAAGAAGAATAATTGCTTTGCCAAGGCGGGCTGGTAGGCGTGCGGCTAGTGCGGGTGCTTTTGTACTAGTGGCTGACATTGGTGCAGCATTTGCCACAAGTGGAACAGACAAAAGTTGACCTGAAACTTCCAAATCGGGGACGCCACTAACAAAAGGTAGAGCTAACATCACGCGGTCAGTTGTGAGATAGCTCAACCATTGCATTGGCAGGCTGATTGCCAGCACAAACGGGTACAAGCGGGGCATGCTATCAAGATTTGTCGCACCCAGCATGGATGCAAATATCCCGTTGATCACAAATGTCATCGGTAAAGCCGCAATAACAGCCGATAGACTGATCCACGCCCATGCTGGCACTCGGTACTGGTTACCTACCCACGCTGCCCCGTAAAATAAAGGAACATGAATGATCATACCAATCAATATGCCGCCGACCCAAAAACCAAACCGCGTCGTGGTATCCATATTCTCAAACGTGCCAAACGGCCCAATCGTACCGAGCAATAAGCCCGCCCCCAGTGCCACGCAGCAGATTCGCACGACCTTTTTCAGGTTCAAAACAGGGACTGGCGTGATTTGGGTCTGGGACATTTCACGAAAAACCTACACACATCCGGTCAGTTCACGCAAGATAAGACTTTTCACGCGGTGTTTCAGGACGCTCACGAAAGTGTGGTTGCAGGGGCGCACTTGTTTGCTCATCTTGGGATCACACCCCGCCGCAATCAAGCAAAGTGGGCACGTTCAAAGGCTTACCGATCATGACAAACACAATCAAATTCGTTGCCGCCATCTTGGCTTCCACGCTTATTGGCGGTGCATCGATGGCAGACCCCGTAGCAGCCGCCACTCCTACACTTTCACCAGCCCCTGCCCCTGCCACTCCCACAGCAGCAAGCATTCCAAGCACCCACACGTTGACTGTTACGATAATGGGTGTGCGTTCGGCCCGCGGCACAATTCGCGCTCAATTGATGAAGGCAGACCCAGCCGCCGGAATAGCAAAGAGCGTTGGTGGTAACTTTATGGCTGCTGTTGCAGGAACAACAACACTCACGTTCGCAGGCCTCGCAGACGGCGACTATGCCGTTCAAATGTTCCACGACGAAGACGGTGATGGGCAAATGAAAACAAATATGTTTGGCATTCCAAGTGAAGGCTTCGGCTTTTCAAATGGTGCCCGCGCCGCCTTTGGGCCACCCAAGTTCGCCGACATGAAAGTCACCGTCAATGCTAACACCGTGACCATCGCGAACATGGCCTACTAAAAATCTTAAACTCACCAGAAATAAGGAACCAACACGATGGACCGCCGCACATTCCTGTCCTCCGCTGCTCTTGCAACTGGTGCTTTGGGTCTAGGCCTTGATGCGCAAGCTGCTCAAAGCGATCTGGACCAAACCCTAGCTCAACGGTTTGCAACCACCCGCTCAGCTAACCCGCGCTTGGCTGCATTTGACAATGCACCCGGCGAGTTTGACCTTCCAACCACGCGCATCGAGGGTCGCTGGCCGGAGGGTTTGCGCGGCAGCTTGTTTCGCAATGGTCCTGGCCAGCATGAGCGGGGCGGTCAGCGTTATCATCACTGGTTTGATGGCGATGG
>JAYSRI010000459.1:0-2751 GCA_043721175.1 Alphaproteobacteria bacterium | reverse complement strand
TTGGGGCCGCGCGGGCAGGGCCCCAATCAGGACATTGTTCGGGTCAATCCGTCGGGGACATTACCTGTACTAGAACTGCCAGATGGCGAAACAATCTGGGATAGTTTGGCGATTTGCGAATGGGCCAATGAAAATGCTCCCAATGCCGAGCTTTGGCCCAGAGACCCCATCGCAAGAGCCCTGGCCCGCAGTGCAGTTTGTGAAATGCACGCGGGCTTTGCGCCTTTGCGACAGCAGTTTCCGATGAATATCAAGCGCTTGAAGCCAGGCCATACGTGGGACGATGCGGCCAGCGCCAACATTGCTCGAATTGAATCATTGCTTAGCGGGCTTGCTGAGCGGTTTGATCCAAACGGCGGTGGTTGGATATTTGGCCAGCGCACTATTGTTGATGCCTATTTTGCGCCAGTTGCAACACGGTTTCGAACCTATGAAGTGCCTTTATCGCCTGCGTTAAATAAGTGGTGCGCGACGCTGTTTGAAAATAGTGACTTTCAAGCATGGGAAGATGCCGCCAAGCTGGAAACATGGGCAATCGGCGAATCTGACGACGCATAAACGCGCTTTGCAACCAGTCTCCCATTTTCAGCGTATACACAGCATGATGAAAAAACGAACCTTTCTGACGGCCCTCCCATTTTTTATGGCTGCAGCCTGCGCACGCGCGAAAGCTGGACACGCTGAGGCCAGTTCTGACCTTAATGGCATGCCCCAAGCCTCGCTTGCTGAGCTTTTGAACAACTCTGGAGCTGTTGCTTGGTACAAATTTGAAGGCAGTGTTCGCTTGATTGCTGGCAATGCCAACGATCGTAGCGCGTCATTGCACCGGGCTATTGCAGCAAACGAGGGTGGTCGTTCAGTACGCGTATTTGATGTATGGCAAGTGGAGGGCGTAGTGCTGTCCGCTAGTGCATCGGTCACAATTATAGATCAAGGTTCAAGTTCTGATCCCAATGATGCGGGAACAAACGGTATTTGGTTCAATCGGACATTCACGAATTCGGCTATGCGAAACCCATCTGAGCGCAGCCGTTTGTCACGCACGTCTGCTCGCGTCATGGTCATAGATGCGACGCAAATCTGGCTGGTAGAGGGCGGGCTTTCCACGGCCCCTGGTTTGAATGGTGTCGCACTTGCTGCTTTTGAAGCGTGGCGATCAAGCTAATCCATGCTGAAAGGCTGCGGATCGAGACTTATCAAAGTCGCCAGACTACTCACAAGCCCTTGGCGGCGTGCTTCAAGAACAAAGTTTAATTTTTTGTTGGGTCCTAAAATTGCGAAAAAGCACAGGAGTGTGACAGTCCCTTGCCTCCCGAGAGCAGGACGGACTTAGAGAAAATCAGGTAACTGTGGCAGCAATTTCGGTGGCGCTGTTCCAGCGTTGTTCTCTGTCACCACCCGCACGGCCAAATGACACTCTGGCGCGGCTAGAAATGCGCCCCGCGTGGCAGGTGCAAGCATAGTTTGGATGCCACTATCTCACCCCTGCTGCCTCGTTTGAGTTAGCAAATATCAAGTCGTCTGGGACCCATAGCGTCTTCAAGTCGCCTGCAAGGCTCAGTTGCAACAGTCAGTTGCGCGCAGGCCAAATGGTCAGAAAAACCTATCGCGAGTAACTAAGTGTGGCATTTCCTGCGGCGATGTCGACATTAGGGCTTGAAGCCGTCGCAACACAGTTCATAAGGGGGAGTAAGGAGCAACGATAGATATGGGCTGGATCGCAAACATAAAACGTGAGGTGACTTATGTCACAGCGGTTTCCCGTATCAACAAATGGCTCAAGGATTTGTCACCCGAAAGTAGTAATCTTTTGCCAGATGACTTTGAGGCTGTTTGCGATAAATTTGGTTCCAGTCCTGCGATTATATTTGAGGGCAAAACATGGAATTATGGCCAGCTTGATAGCCGTGCCAACCGTTATGCGCATTGGGCGCAATCTATTGGTCTCAAGGCGGGCGACGTTGTTGCGCTCTTTATGCAAAACCGTCCCGATTATATCGCCGCCTGGTATGGACTGTCTAAAGTTGGCGTGGTGACGGCCCTAATCAACAATAATCTGCAAGGCGGGGCCTTGTTGCATTGTGTGACTGTGGCAAAGTCAAAGGCGGTCATTGTTGGCGCTGAAATCATGGACTTGTGGGCAACGATTGAGGGTCAAACAGGTGAAATTCCTGTTTGGATCGGCGGCGCGACGATTGCGAATCAAGGCGATTTAGATCGCTCGCTCAATGCGCAACCGTCGACACGGCCGTCGCGTGCGGGTCGCGAGACATTGTTAGGCAAAGACCCTTGCCTTTATGTTTACACATCGGGCACGACGGGAAATCCCAAAGCCGCAACTTTGTCCCATATGCGTGTGCAGGGCATGACACGCTCGTTCATTGGGGCAACTCGAACGGGGCCCGGAGACCGAGTTTATTGCCCATTGCCGCTATATCACGGCACGGGCGGCATTTGTGGTGTTGGGATCGCCCTGAACACGGGTGCGGCGTTGGTGTTACGCCGTAAATTCTCGGCAACTGGTTTTTGGGATGATATTGTCGATAACAATTGCACAGTTTTTGTCTATATCGGGGAGCTCTTTCGCTATCTGGTTAGTGCGCCCGTGCATCCAAAAGAGCGCTTGCACAAGATAAAATCGTGCTTTGGCAATGGCTTGCGCGCTGATGTCTGGGCGCGAGCTGATGAACGCTTTGGTGTGCCGCTTATCGCGGAGTTTTACGGATCAACCGAGGGCAACGTTAGCTTTAT
>JAYSRI010000458.1:0-7021 GCA_043721175.1 Alphaproteobacteria bacterium | reverse complement strand
CGCCGCGCTCGTCAACACCAATATCGCGCACATCCCATGCTGACAAAGACAAATCGTGACGCTCGCTGACGGTCAAAACACGCGGCGGCGTTGCATTTGTCACGACTTTACAAACGCCGGGTCTAGTTTCACCTGAAAACCCATCAGCGCGTCGCCTCCAAATGAGGTCACACCCCGTAACGGGAACAAAGTCTGCTGGTTTGAGGGCACTTAAACGGGTAGCGTCTCGCCATATTCCTTCCAACGGCTTTGGGTCCTTTGGCGAAAACGCGGCAAGGCGCAAGGCGGCTAGTGTCGGATCGACACTGATGATCCACACGCGCTGGCGCACGATATTCCCGGTTTCACCGCCTGCGCGATACTCGACATAGAGTGCCTTGGGGCCAAATGAACTTTCGCCAAGAGAGCGAATGATGGTGTGCAGCCGTTCATGACGTTGGGTTTGAGGCACGCCAATTTCAGGTTCAAAAAAGGTTTGAACTTCATTGTCCCAGCGCCCTTCCAGCATGATCATAAGATCCCCAACGTCCTTTGCCAGCATGTCCGCCCTTGCTGGATCGAGCGGTATGTTGCTGACAGGAACCGGAGTCGGGGGCGTGTCTGTCGCTTGCGATATCGCTATTGCGGGTGTTGGTGGTGCCGGTGTCATTATGGGTATGGCTTGAGCGAATGCGTGGCCGCTTGCACAAACGACGCCTGCAATCACCGCCAATTTTCGGGCGTTCAGCCTATGGCTTCTCGCATGGTGGGACTTTTGGATCATGGTTTTTTATGTGTCATGCTTTGCCGCAACCATGCAAATCCACTCAATCACGAATTGCCGCGCCCTGTCCGACACGACAGGCTGACAAGGGGATAGACGCCGTGCAATCCTCACCCATCCCGGACCCTGCCAGAATAGGGGCTTGAACCGAGGATGGATAAATATGACACCGACACAAAGAAACATCTTAGACATGGCGAGAGCACGATTTGCTTGCGATGCGGCGGCTTTCGCATTGGGTTGCGACGCGAAGCTCTTGAACGAGGGTAGAGGCAATGCTGCCATGGCATTTGCCCGCCAAGTAGCCATGTATCTGACCCATATTGCGTTTGGAATGAGTTTGCAACGGGTTGGGAACGCGTTTTTAAGGGATCGTTCAACTGTCGCCCACGCTTGTCATTTGATCGAAGATCGACGCGACGATCCCCAGATTGACGACATGCTTGACCAACTTGAGGCTTCACTGCGGGCAGCACCCATGCCAGCATCGCAAGACTTTAAGCTGGCGGCGTGACTATCGTCTGGCTCAATGGCAATATGACGCGCGCGAGCGTTCCTGTGCCTAAAGAGCTAATCAGCTCAAGTTCTCCGCCTTGCATCTGCGCGAAGCGCTTCACAAGTGCTAGGCCAAGGCCACTTCCGCGGACACGCTTTGTGTCGTTGTTTTGCAACTCGCGGTCTTGCGGGTTGCTGGCTTGGGTCCACGGTTCTCCAACGCGGGCGAGGTCAGCTTCACTCATGCCTTCACCATTATCTTCAACCTCCAGGTTCGCGGTTCTGGCGGATACATCTGCCTTAATCCGTACAATTATGCGACCGTCTTTGGGAGTGAATTTTATCGCGTTGGATAACAAATTAAAGATGATCTGACGTAACGCCCGTGGATCGGCATCGACTAAAACCGGCCCACTAGCCTCATGCCTTATTTGTACGCCCCTTGCACGAGCAGCACCACTTGAAATTCGAACACCTTCACTAACAAGTTCATCTAACGCCAGCGACTTAACAACCACTTCGTAGCGTCCTGCTTCAACCTTGGAGAGATCGAGTAAGTCGCTAACCAAATCAAGCAGGTGGCTCCCGCTTTTATGGATCAATTCTGGATAGTCATTGTAAGCTGGTGGCATTGGCCCCAAGACACTCTCGCGCATCGTATCGGCGAAACCGAGAATGGCGTTAAGTGGCGTTCTTATTTCGTGACTCATTTCAGCCATGAATTGTGCGCGGTCTTTTGTTTGCATGCGCGCGATTTGCGCGTCATTTACGGCTGCATCGCGCTCGTTCTTCATTTGGAGTGCATCAATCTGAAATGGCTGTGCGCGCGACTGGTCACCAAACAAGCGGCCCCAACTTAAAATGTTGGCGCACGCCAAAGCTGCACACACACCAAGCGCTAGAATGCCAGCCTGGCCGTAGACGGGGTTGAAAGTCGGTAACACGAAAAAAAAACTGAAAGCCACGACACCCAATAAAGCGGCAATACTGGCACTAAAACCCAGCAGCAGTTGCTGTCTATTGGTGCGTCCGGCTGACGCAAAGTTGCTGGCCAAAATGGGCCACAAGCATGCACTTATGGCTCCTCCGTTTAGCCCCCCAGTAGAGCCAGCAAGACCTAGTGCCCCAATTCCTAGGATCATTGGGGCAATCGGGATCAAAATACGCCGGGGAACAAATGCCAAAGCACCCACTAAAATAGCGAAAGTACATGCACTAACCCAAGCTCCTATTGCCCCTCCACTGAACCATAAGGTAACGGCTGACAACAAACATGCGAATAGGCCTGCCCCTGCAAAAGGGCCGGATTGTGTGGTCAATCGCTGCCAAATAGTGTCTTTCATCACTGCCTTGCTGTTGCTCATACGCCCAATTTTCGGCACATCTTAGATGTAGCGGTCAATGCAAACAAAGTCGCGTCAGTTCGCGTGTCAGGTGAAGTCCGCTTAAATCAGTTGCATTCGTGCGTGCAAGGAGAAGAAAATGAATAGACAATGGCTCGCCTATGGCTTCGCGGCTGTGATAGCTACGGCTGGGATCGCTGTCGGGGTCGATGCGTCGGCTCAACAACGCACAACAGCAGTAAAAAAAGGTTCAACCGCAAAAAAAACTGTGAAGCGTGCGCCTGCGAAAAAGGCAGTGGCGAAGAAAGCTATCGTTCGGCCCGTTATGGTCCCAGTCGTTGTTCCTCCGATTGAACTGGCACCCGGCTCGAACACCTTGGGTGCCCATGCTGCCCTGTATGTCGCTTATGCCAATGACGTCGATTCATTGGCAGTTCGCAGTGTTTTGTCGGGCCCAGCGTTGACTGTCAGTACAGAGAAGATTGCACGCCATCTCAATTCCGAGCGCCTGGCCCTCGGCATAATTGCCTATGGCGCATCCTATGCCGCAACAAACGATCAGTTTGTCATGGAAGCGCGCAAAGCGGCGGATTTTTTTGGTCGTGACGCCTTTATCGCTAAGTTGCGTCGCGAGTATTCATATGCCCGCATTTTACCCGGTGGAGAAGAGGCGGCTCAACTGGCTGCTCGTGCCGTATTGGCAGATGCCGCGAAGATTCAAACTGAAGGCGATGATTTCAAGCAAGCCGCCTACGATTGGCAGGCTTTGGCTTGGGGAAAGCAATCCACTGCCGATGCTTTGGCTCGCAATACGGCTTTGCGGGCATTGATACCTCCAGCGCCCGTGGGCGAGATGAGCCTTCGTATGTCGCCAATGCCCGAGACCGCATTGACACTTGAGGCGACGGCACTTCGCCGGACGATGTTAGCGTCCACGTCAAAAATTGCGACCGACGCAAACAGAACAGAAATCGCACTAGCCGAACCCATTCGCGCATGGTCTCCAGTGGATCGCATGGTGTCACTGGCCGCACTTATGGCAATTGGTGCGCCAATCGACCGACAAGCCGATACTGAAGCGCTGATGCGCGATCCACGTTTGGTAAGCTGCGTCAATTCCGCGCGTTTGAATATGCAAATGTGTAATGCCGCCACAAAACAACCTTACGAAAGGTCATTTTGTTTGGCGGAGCATCCCCTTGGCGAAATCGCCAAGTGTATGACAAAGGTTGTGCGTTAGTATCCTCGGCTTAAATAGAGGTCATGACCGATGAGCGCCTCCAGGATCTTGAAGATGAGTTCGCCCTCCTTGATGACTGGGAGCAGCGTTACCGCCATGTGATTGATCTCGGGCGAGACGTTCCTGCGTTGGCGGAGGGCGAACGGGTCGATGCTGCAAAAGTGCGAGGTTGCGCCAGCCAAGTCTGGCTGATCAGCGAGGTCGACGGTGGGCTCGTGCACTTTCGTGGGCAATCCGATGCCGCGATTGTGCAAGGTCTGTTAGCGATCCTGTTGCGGCTATACTCAGGGCGACCGGCTAAAGAAATCTTGAGTTTGAACGCCGGCGCAGCGTTTGCTGCATTGGGGCTAGCCGAAGCACTCAGCCCGCAGCGATCCAATGGTCTCAAAGCGATGGCGTTACGGATACATCAAGTTGCGCAGGGCGCAGTGGTCTGCTGATTGCCGATCAAAGCCTAAAGCGGCAGTCCCAGCTCCTCCCAGCGCGTTAGATAAATTTGAAACCATGGCGCATAGAGGCCTCGATTGGTCTGCGCATTTTCTTTCAAGTGTTCACTATCCGCCCAAGAAAAATCATCGACCTCGTGTTCGTTGAGAATGATGTCGATGCTCGTGCGGTTGATTTGCGCCCAATAAACCTGAACGCGCTCATGCTCAAAGAGTCCATTTGTTACGTCCGCTGAATAGTCGATGATGTTGCCGCGGGTTAAGGCCACATCAAAGCCCATTTCTTCGCTCAACCGTCGATGTGCACTGGTGTCGAGACTCTCGCCCCAATGCGGGTGGGTACAACACGTATTCGCCCAAGTCCCGCCGCAATGATACTTTGTCAGAGCACGGCGCTGGATTAGTAAATCCGTCCCGCAAAATACAAACACCGAGACTGCTTGGTGCAAGGTGGCGCTTTGATGGGCTGCCAGCTTTTCAATCGGATACAAGGCGCCATCACTCGCAATGGCAGGGATCATGATGGGGCTTGCGCTATCGCTCATCTGATTTTTGTTCCTCAGTCGATACCGCTTGTGGATAACTTTTGTGTGATGTAGCCCAGCGCCAGAGAACGGCGTCAGGCAACGGCGTTATCATAAATATATGCTCTATGAGACCAAGGCTTGTCAGCGTTAAAACGATCACCAGCGCCAAGGCTGGCGGGCTATTCTCCGCAATATTCTTTAATGAGCTCCACTGCCAATACAATGCCCCAAAGCATGCCAAAATAGAAATAGGCATCAGCGGGTTCATGGCCCGTTTTGGCAAATAGGACTTCAGATGCGCTAAGTGATCGGGGAAAAACTCATCGGTCAAATTAGGCACACCAAGGAAGATATTGAGTTTTGAGCTTAGCCGCATAAGAAACAAAACTAAGAACGTCCAAAGTGCAATTTGATTTGGGCTTTTTAACGTTGCAATTGCCAAAAGTAACAAAGTACAAAAGAGAGCGACCTCGTGATAAATGAGGGTTGCCGTCGCAAAATAAAATCGCCGCCAGCCTTTGGCATCAGCGGGGCAGGGGGTTGGTAGTGGTCCTGTAACAATCCCCATCAGAAAACTTGCTTCATGCCAGCCCCACACAATGAGCGCACAAATAAAGCCGCAATAGATTTCGCCGATCCCTTGCGTCTTTGCGCTATTCAATATGCCAACAGTGGCGGTAATGGCGATGAAGCCAAATACTGCTAACAGCATTGTGTGGAACCGACGCGGCAAACGCACCAAAATCAAAATTAGGCCCGTACTAAACCACCATGCAAAAACAGTCATAAGGACTGCAAACCAATGGTTTGAAGCGATCATTTTAGCGCCGGGGTTTGCAGTAAGCGAGCAAATGCAGCTTGTTGGGTTGGACCAAAAGCACGCAGGTTAATGCGTTTGTTGGTTGCGCGATCCTCAATCACCAAGCGCGTGTCGACCAGCCGATAGAGCCTGAACGGGACGTCATGGCTGAGTTTTTGAGCGGTTCGATCACGCACAAAACTGCGCAGAACTGCACGGATAAACGCATCTTCGCCGGGCGCGATTGTTAAGATGAGTCGGCCGGTCGTGGCGTCTGTGACAGCAACGGAACCATCGGCGCTATCGTCGAACTTGAGATCAACGTAGCTGGCAACAGGTTCTTGGATCGCTGTCGTTTGTAGGCCGTTATGAATGGTGTTGTATCGGCCTATTGCGGCAGCGCTAATGGCCAGCACAATTATGACGCCCGCCGCATAGAGCGCGATGGTGGGGAATTTCTCTTTATCGATTTCGCTCAAGGCAAAACTCCAACTGGCATCGCGACGGAATAGTAGTGAATTGGACAGTATAGCGCGGCGCTAAGCCATTGCCGTTTCAGCGCTTAGATCGGCGGATACGGCCTGATCGGTGCTAGGCGCTAAAGCGTGGGATTGTTCATGGGCAACGCGCAAGGCTTCTGCCAAAATCGGCGCGCAAGCGGCAGCATTCTTCAAAGCGCGAAAGGCAGGCTCAGGGTGACGACGTGTACCTGGTTTTACGTGCGGCCACAGCAGTAAAAGCGGTATTTTACTGGGGCGCAAAAGCGTTACGGCGACGTCGCCTGACTGGTCGGCTTTGACGTTGGCCGATGCACTGGCAATGATTTGAAACGGGATGTTGATTGCTTTGGTCAAGGCTGCGCCAAAGCGCATAATAACGCGACGATTGGTAACACTGTAGACAGTTGAACGACTGTTAACCCAGGCCAAAAAGCCTAAAATGGCGATTGCGAGCACTGCCAGCGGTAGCACAGCGAAAGCAGTAACCAGCGCGACGGTTGGCTCCGTCCCTTTCAATATCGAAGATATACAACGCCAAACAATTAAAGCCGCAAAATACGCGGCGACCCACCCAATCTTAAACGCATCAAACGCAAGGTGCACCCAGTAGGGCGCACCTTGCCAGAGGACGATTTCGCCCTCTGGCAACTGACCGGGAATGCCCCGTATGGCTTCGAACTCGTGTTCGCTCATAGAACAGGTTCCGCTCGCTCTGCTGTCGCATAGAGGTAACCAGCGCCGAAATAGCCGACAATCTTTTCCTCTTCCAGCAAAGTAACTTGATTAGCACTTTTGATCTGGGGTGCATCGCTGACTTGGTTGCCGCGGACGGCATCCAAAAACACGGCCTTGCTGGATTTTCTGACGGCACACATCGTCATGGGAACCAAAACTGTTTTACCAGTGAC
>JAYSRI010000457.1:0-2756 GCA_043721175.1 Alphaproteobacteria bacterium | reverse complement strand
TTCTCTCTATCCGAAAGCACAGTGCTTAGGACTAACAAATGATATATCTATTGCAAAATGGAAAGACCCTGCCACACAATAAGGCAACATATTTCACGGAGAAAGCACCATGTCAGACAAGCGTTTCACGGGCAAAACCGCTGTCGTAACTGGATCAGGGCGCCGCAAGGGCCTTGGCGAAGCGATTGTGCACCGTTTAGCAAGTGAAGGGTGCAATATAGTGCTTTCCGATATTGGTCGGGTCGTAGACACCAGCACAAGTGCCAATCACGTCGGCCAAGAACATGAAATGAGCGCGATTGCCACCGAAATCGCGGCGTTTGGTGTGGGTGTTACGACTAAAGCCTGCGACGTGCGGGTCCCTGCCGAGGTGGACGCACTGGCGCAACACGCGGTGGACACCTTCGGTAGTCTTGATATTTGGGTCAATAATGCGGGCATCGGCTATATTATGAAGCCTTTGCTTGAAGTCACAGAAACCGACTGGGACGCAGTGATCGACGTCAACCTCAAGGGCTGTTTCTTTGGCATCCAGGCCGCTGCCAAGCGCATGATTGGTGCGGGTAAGGGCGGGCGCATCATCAATATCGCCAGCCAAGCCGCCAAATCCGGGTTCCCCCATGCACAAGCCTATACCTCGTCCAAGCACGGCCTTGTGGGGCTGGCACGCTCTGCGGCAGTTGAGCTGGGTGCGCATCAGATTACCGTAAACAACGTTTGCCCTAACCACGTAACCACTGGCCTTGGTGCATGGCAAAACGAGTATTTCGCTAAGGTGGTGGGGGCCGAATCAGTGGAGGCCTACCTCAAAGCGATGGCCGCGCGCATTCCCCTTGGTCGCCCGGGTTTGCCTGAAGATACGGCGGCAGCTGTGGCCTTTTTGTGCAGTGCCGATGCGGTCTACATCACGGGCGAGAGCATGAATGTGAGTGGTGGCGAAGAGCCGCATTAGTTGGCTGGTCAGCGAGATCACAGATGAGATATCAGGAGGTGGCGGTCTGATGTCGTTGTTGACATTGGGGTTGCGGGGGCAGTGTCTGCCCTGCCCTCAAGTAGCCCTATGGCGATAGGGCAAACAAAAATACTCACTGTATTTATACCCACTAAACACATATAATTACTTGGCCGCTCGAAAGCGAGGGGTGGGTTCGAAAAAGTCGCCATGGCAGCCATGATACATATGGCAAAACAGGCAATCCTAAAGTGATCACAGTTGTGATTTCAAACAAAGTACAATCAATTGGTGTTCTGCGCAAAATTGCCAGAAACGCAAGTTGGACATGGCCCATCTGATAGAGGGGCCATCTTCAAGGACTATCGTAAAAACCAGAATGGTTTCGCACTAAGGAATGTAAGTATGAAACAGGATTATTCAGCTCGTAAATGGAGCGTCGCTTTCGACCAGTCACCTGATGGGTCTTGGGGCGCGGTCGTGCTCGATCTCGACGGTTGCACATCGGGCGGCGACACTTTGGCAGGGGCACGCGCTAATGTCAGGGAGGCTATTGCCGCCCATCTTGATGTGTTGGACGAAATGGGTGGTGCTTTGCCCACGCCGCAGGGCATTGAGGCCTTGTTAGAGCAAGCCGCTACCGATCAAGAATTATTAGAGGCTATGGAAGGCGCTCTTGTGCTGGAAAGCGATGCAGAAGAAATGCGCGGTAAAGCCACCCGTGTGCAAGTGACGATGAATGAGCATTTGCTCGCCCGTGTTGATCAAGCGGCCATGCGACTAGGTCAGACCCGCAGCGGATTTTTGGCCGAGGGGGCGAGGCGTATGATTGAGGGGGCGGCGGTTTGATAATGGCGTTAGCGATATGAGGCATCGGCCAGACGGTCACGCTACCCAAACCGACCGCGATTTGGTAACATGCTGCCCGCTTAATTGAGCAATCCTTTAAGTTATTCCCCGACTGCACCCGCAATAGCGGCGCGCGTGCCGCATTTTGTCAGGGCCGCTCGGGTGGCGGGGTCTATGCTGCTGGCGTCTTTTATTGCGCCGTCACTGTTGCCCGATACAGTTGTTTTGAGCCCTTGGGTAAGCTCTTCAATGTGGTTAGCGTCCAGTTTGTTACCGAGTTCTGTTGAGAGGCAGCCGCAAAAGACCGCCAGCGGCCAAACCGGCTTCGGCCATAGCATCCCCTGCTGCGAACTTGGCAGCGGACTTTAGCTCACTTGTGAGAGCACCAGCTTCTGGGCTGTTGCAGCCTTTGAGAGCAAAAAGAAAAAGCGGAGCGGCGCAGCGGACAATTTTTTTCCTACACTCAGTTTGACACAAGTTGTGATCACGGCGAGCACACAATGTCGCGATTTCGCAATGGGGACAATTCACATGCAAAGCATTTCAGCCATCACCCTCCTCGTCCACGAGTACGACCCGGCAATTGCGTGGTTCACGACTAAGCTGGGTTTCATGCTAGTCGAGGACACTAACATGGGCGGCGGCAAGCGTTGGGTGACCATCCGCGCCAATGCTATGAGCCAAACGTACTTATTGTTAGCTCGCGCCACGACGCCTGAGCAAGCAGCCGCCGTTGGCAATCAATTTGGCGGGCGAGTTGGCTTCTTTCTCAGCACTGACGATTTTGATGCCACCTATCTGCGCATGGTGTCGGCCGGTGTCACATTCCGCGAAACGCCGCGAGCCGAACCTTACGGCAAAGTCGTGGTGTTTGAAGATTTACTGGGCAACGGCTGGGATTTGCTTGGGGCACGTCGCGACTAACTAGCCCGTGCCAATGCGAACTTGCGCTCCC
>JAYSRI010000456.1:0-2763 GCA_043721175.1 Alphaproteobacteria bacterium | reverse complement strand
AATAACCAGCCAGCCTTAAAAACCGATCCTTCAATTCCTTGTCAGTTTTGAATACGCCAGTGAATTGGGTTGTGATGGTGGCAACATTGGGATGATGCACGCCGCGCGTCGTCATGCATTGATGCTTGGCGTCTAACAACACAGCCACGCCGGCAGGGCGCAAGGCCTCGGTGATGCAATCCGCAATCTGTGCCGTCATAGTCTCTTGGGTCTGCAAGCGCTTGCCGAAGATTTCTACCACACGCGCTAGTTTGGAGATGCCGACCACTTTATTGGTTGGCATGTAAGCTATGTGTGCACGTCCTAAGATTGGCACCATGTGATGTTCACAGTGGCTCTCGAGATCCATGTCGCGCAGCATCACAATATCGTCATAGCCTTGCACGTCTTCAAACGTGCGGCTGAGTTCAGCGACGGGGTCCATCTCGTAGCCCGCATAAAACTCAAGATAGCTATCAACAACGCGTTTTGGCGTATCGATCAGGCCTTCGCGGTCAGGATTATCACCTGCCCACTTCAGCAAAGTACGCACTGCTGCCATCGCTTCTTCACGTGATGGGCGGATGATTTCGGAGGCAACTTTTAAGTTGCGGGGATCAGTGATAGCGTCCATGAGCGTAAGCCCCTTGTGTAAGGGGGTCGGAGGTCGAGCCGGATACCCGGTCTTAACGCCCGCCCTGTTGGTAAGTATCAAACCGACAAAATGACGGTTCGTTGTATCTGCGCCCTTCGCGAATGCACAAATCCAGTCTAAGACACCGGAGACATAGTAAACACTTGAAACGCGGCAGAGTCTACGTTGACCCTGCCGTCTGGATCACATGATGCCCGATATCGAACTGTTCAATACTCTCGCCCGCCAAAAGGTGCATTTAGTTCCCCTAAACCCTGAGCGCGTGACGATGTATGTCTGCGGGCCGACAGTTTACAACTACTGCCATATCGGAAATGGCCGCCCTGTTGTGGTATTTGATACACTCTTTCGCGTGTTGCGTTTGGTTTATGGCGCGGAACACGTGGTTTACGCACGTAATATCACAGATGTGGACGACAAAATAAATGCCGCCGCAAAAGCTGCTGGCGTCAACATATCCGAGATTACTGACAAATTCGCCTCAATTTACAAGCAGGATATGGCTGCCTTGGGTGCACTGTCGCCGAGCCTTGAACCCACTGTCACGGCCCATATGGGTCAAATTGTCGCAATGGTGGGGGCGCTTATTGATAAGGGGCATGCCTATAACACCACAGATGGCGTTTACTTTCATGTCGCTTCGATGCCACGTTATGGGCAACTTTCTGGTCGTAATTTGGAAGATAATGAAGCCGGTGCAAGGGTCGACATTGATAGCAACAAACGCGATCCGGCTGATTTTGCACTGTGGAAGGCAGCAAAACCTGGTGAACCGCAATGGGATGCGCCATTTGGCGCAGGTCGCCCCGGTTGGCACATTGAATGCTCAGCCATGATAGAAGCTCAATTGGGGCAAACAATTGATATTCATGGCGGCGGCCACGATTTAATTTTTCCCCATCACGAAAACGAAATTGCCCAGAGCGAATGTGCACATGGCGGTGCGACGCTGGCGAATATTTGGATGCACAATGGCTTTTTGACCATGAATTCGGAAAAAATGTCCAAGTCCTTGGGAAATGTGGATCTGGTGCACAATCTAATTGAGCGTTGGCCTGGAGAGGCTTTGCGCTTGGCGCTATTGTCAGCTCATTACCGCGCACCGCTGGACTGGACTGATGAGTTGATTCTGCAATCGGTTAAAACGCTGGATCGCCTCTATCGCGCCCTCGATGGCGTTTGGAACGAGCGCGTGGAACCTGCCGTGCCAGAGGGCATCCTTGCGGCTTTATGTGACGACCTCAACACGCCAAAGGCGCTGGCAGAACTTGCGATGCTTGCCCGCCAAGCCAATAAGGCTGTCAGCTTTGAAGACCGAAAGCGCGCCAAGGCCGAACTCTTGGGTGCCGGACAATTGCTGGGTATTCTTAGTATGGAGCCTCAAGCCTGGTTGTCACGCGGTGGCGTCGACAACGATGACGATGCAACCGCAGAAATTGACGCTCTCGTGCACGCACGCCTCGAAGCACGCGGTGCGCGCAATTGGGCTGAGGCCGACAGGTTACGTGGCGAACTGGCGGCACGCGGCGTTGAAGTTACTGACGGTAAGGATGGACCAACGTGGCGCTACATCGCTTAGTTTGTGTCGTCTTGCTTGGCTTGGTGGCTCTGGGTGCCTGCTCGCAACAACGCCGTGCGGGGCAAAGTGCACCCAAGCCTGTAGTCGAAGTGATGCCTGCCACAAAAGCAACAGTAGATGTAGATCGCCGCGCTACCTTGGTCTTAAAACAAGAACTCGTGACGCGCTTTCCCCAAAATAGCGCTAGCGCAACGGTAGAAGCGGCACTTGTCAAAGATGGTTACGCGTGTGGACAAAACCCAACCGCACCCGCTGAACGTGCTTGCCTTAAAACAAATCGCGAAGGCAGATGTGAAGTTAACATCATTGTTCGTTCAACACCGTATTTGCCCGAAAAAGCCCAGATCATCAGAATCTGCGAAGTCAGCCCAACCAAGTGATTTGTCTTGAGCTGCGCCAATAGTCGGCTAAAATCGGCCGCCCTTTGAAAAGAACGATACCAGCCCCATGCTCGTGGAGCGCGACTTACCTAAGTCGCTGTGTGATTGCTCAGTTTGTGTGTCTTACCAACGCGTTTACGCTTAGAACTAGCCTCTGCGCTCCCAAGTGG
>JAYSRI010000455.1:0-2767 GCA_043721175.1 Alphaproteobacteria bacterium | reverse complement strand
TACCGATATGCGCAAACACGTGATCCGCTGACTTTGGCATTATTGAAAGCGATTAAGGATTACGTTGACCCTGAGGGCTTGATGAACCCCGGAGCTTTGGGGCTATGAGCGCGCGTATTCTCGATGTTCGCAATCCTCGGAGTGGCGTCAATGATGCACAAGTTGAAGCGAGCGACGCGGATGATCTAAAAAACGTGGCGACAACAGCCCGTGCCGCCCAGATTGGTTGGCAAGCGCTCGGGGTCGAGGGTCGTGCAGTCGCCCTTTTAGCGCTAAAAGATGCGATTACTGCCAATATTGATGCGATCCATGATGCACTCTCGGTCGATACGGGGCGGCGCTTGGTGGCGCGGCGCGAGATCGAAGGTGTTATTGGCTCCCTCATAGGTTGGGCCGCGCAAGCACCTCATCTTTTGCCGTCATCATGGACAGAAGGCCGGTTTGACAAGCGCATCAGTCACGCCCCGCAATGGGTGCCTTATGGTCTGGTGGGCGTCATCAGCCCGTGGAACTTCCCGCTCACTTTATCAATGATCGACACCATTCCTGCTTTGTTGGCAGGTTGCAGCGTTATCATCAAACCCTCAGAAGTAACGCCGCGTTTTGCTGTGCCTTTACAAGCCGCGATTGAACACGTTCCAGCCTTGTCGGGTGTGCTCCAGATCGTTCAAGGTGATGGGGTCACAGGCAGCGCTCTTGTCGAGGTGGTGGACGCGATTTGTTTTACCGGCTCTGTTGCAACCGGTCGTAAAGTGGCGGTGCAAGCAGCCGGTCGACTTATTCCGGCATTCCTCGAACTCGGCGGGAAAGATCCGTTGATCATCACAGCAACCGCCGACTTGCAGCGTGCCGTCACAGCTGGTTTGCGCGGATCCGTGCTCTCCACAGGCCAAGCCTGTCAGTCGATTGAACGTATCTATGTCGCACGTCCCTTGTATGAGGACTTTATCAACGATCTGACCAAAGCTGCCAAGGAAGTGCGCTTCAATGCGCCTGATATCAGGGTCGGCGAACTGGGTCCGATCATCTTCCCGCGCCAAGCTGAGATCTTAGCGGATCAAATTGCCGATGCTCTGGGAAAAGGTGCGCGCCTATTGGCAGGGGGCACCATCGAACATCATTTGGGTGGCCTTTGGCTGGCACCGACTATTCTAGTCGATGTCAATCACACGATGAAAGTCATGGTCGAGGAGACCTTTGGGCCTGTCATGCCCGTGATGGCTTTCGATACCGTCGACGAAGCCATTGCGCTTGCCAATGACAGCATTTACGGCCTATCCGCTGGCGTCATTGCAGGCACAATTGAGGAAGCCGAAGCTATTGGTCGCCGACTTGATGCGGGCGGTGTCAGCCTCAATGATGCTGCACTAACCAGTCAATTTTATGAAGCTGAGAAGCATAGCTTCAAACAAAGCGGCCTTGGCGGATCGCGCATGGGACCGGCGGGGTTCCAGCGCTTTTGTCGCCGCAAGGCCCTCATCGCCAATCATGGCGACGTGACGCCACTCAGCGCTTATCGTGAGGAGACCGTATGAATTTTGATCCAATCGTCATTGTTGGCCTCGCGCGCACCCCAATGGGAGGCTTATTGGGCGACCTTAGTAGCCACAGTGCCAGCGACTTGGGAGCTGTCGCGGTGAAAGCAGCGCTGAAGCAAGCAACCCTTGAGGGTGACACCATCGACACCATCATTATGGGCAACGTATTGGGTGCCGGACAGGGCCAAGCGCCAGCGCGTCAGGCGGCCATTAAAGCTGGCTTGCCGCTGTCAGTGACCGCAACAACGCTGAATAAAATGTGCGGCTCTGGCATGCAGGCAGTCATTATGGCGGCCAGTGCGATCACATCTGATGACGCAAAGATCGTTGTCGCTGGCGGAATGGAAAGCATGTCAAATGCACCACATCTGATTAAAACTCACCGCACTGGCGTCAAATATGGCCATGACCGGATGCTGGACCACATGGCGACCGATGGCCTTGAAGATGCGTTTGAGGGCCTACCAATGGGCGTTTATGCAGACCGGACCGCCACCACCTACCAATTCACCCGCGAGGCCCAAGACGCTTATGCGCTTGAAACGTTATCGCGCGCACAAGCTGCGACTGCGAGCGGCGCGTTCAAGTCGGAAATCGCACCTGTGATGACGAAAGGTCGAACGGGCGACGTGGTTTGCGATATTGACGAGTTGCCAACAAAAGCCAAGCCTGACAAAATTCCAACGCTAAAGCCCGCCTTCACGAAAGACGGCACTGTGACTGCTGCTAATGCTTCGGCGATTTCCGATGGTGCCGCCGCGTTGGTGTTGATGACGAAATCCAATGCCGATGCACGCGGCTTGAAAATTTTGGCTACGATTATTTCCAGCGCAGCACACGCGCACGAGCCTGCCCTTTTCACAACTGCTCCGGTGTTCGCCATGACGAAGGCGCTCAAGAAAGCAGGTTGGACTGTCGACGATGTTGATCTTTACGAGATTAACGAAGCCTTTGCAGTAGTGCCGATGATTGCGATGCAAGAATTGTCAATTCCCCATAGCAAGATCAATGTGAATGGCGGCGCGTGCGCTTTGGGCCATCCTATTGGCGCGTCAGGCGCGCGGGTACTGACAACGTTAATTTGCGCATTGCAGGCGCGCGGCCTCAAGCGTGGAATGGCAAGCCTGTGCATTGGCGGTGGCGAGGCGACGGCTATGTGCTTGGAAGTTGCTTAGGCAAACGCACAAAATAGATCGCAACCAGCGACGCCAGCAATAGTGCGATCATAA
>JAYSRI010000454.1:0-7078 GCA_043721175.1 Alphaproteobacteria bacterium | reverse complement strand
GTTTGCGCGATGGCGGTGCCTGCCAGCATTAAGCCTGCTGCCATGGTCAAGATTGTGCGGCGTTTCATGGACGGGCCTTGTGTGGTTTGTAATATGCTATGTTCCAATAAAACTATTTCCCCCACTGTGCCATCCCCGCCAAGCGCAGCGCAGATCGGGGACCTTGTTAGGACGATGCGCCTTAAACCTGCGAGGTCCCTGTTTTCGCAGGGATGACACCATCTGGTTCACCGCCCCGCGCCAACACCGCCGTCATGGCCATATTGGCGATCACATTGGTAATGGTGTAAAAGCGATCCGTGATTGGGTTCACGGCTAGCAGAATGGCAAGCGCCTCCAACGGCAGGCCAAGTGCCAAATACATCGGGCTGATAACCAACAGACCACCACCAGGGATGCCTGGCACCGTTGCGTTGAGCAAAATGCAATAGCCTGCAGCCAGCGCCAGTTGCGCCGGACCCAATGGCACACCGTATAACAGAGCAATGAAACAAACACTGACTATCCACCCATACGCGCTTGACGGCTTAAAGGTTGAGACTGCAAACGATAGCACAAAACCATAAACCCGCTCTGGCAGTTTCCAAACGTCGCGCGCGCCTTCAATCATCGCTGGCAATGCCGATAATGAGGAAGTTGTGCCAGCGGCGACAAAGATGGCAGGTAAAGCGCCCCTGATTGTCGTCGCAAAGCCGAGGCGTCCCCATGTTGCTGCCAAAACCAAAAGGCCCACGCCAACAATGCTGTGATAAACAAACTGGGCACCAATGAGATAGCCCAAGGCGACAAACGCTGTGCCGCCAATCCGCGCACCCACCACCAAAGTCAAAGCGAAAATGCCAATGGGCGCCACAATCAATATGCCCTGAACCAACATCATCATGATTTCGCTGAGCGTTTTGGTGAAAGCAATCACGCGGCTACGCGGCTCATCTGGGGCAGCCAAAGTCGCAAAGCCAAAAGCGGCGGCAAAAACAATGATGGATAACATTGTGCCATCGGCGGCGGCTTTGATCGGGTTGGTTGGTATCAGTGACTTGAACCAAGTGGTGATGCTGGCGTCCCCCGTTGGCAGCACTGTATCGGCCACCGACGCGCGCAACTGCGCCGTGACCGTGGCGTCAACGTGCAGACCGCTCATGAGAATGGGTGCAATGAAAGCGGCACTGACCGCCAGCACTGTGATGAGCGTCAAAAATCCAAATAGCGCACGCAATCCCAATTGCCCCGCCGCCTTACCGCTGCTCGCCCCGGCAATCGCACCAATCAATAAAGGCACAATCAACGGGATCACCGTCATACAGATCGCATTGACCCACATTGTGCCGATGACGTCGAACACGTCGACAAGCGGCTTGACCCAAGCGGCATCCCCCATTGGCCGTATCAGGGCACCAATGCCAAAGCCAAGCACGAGGCTGACAAGCGTTGCGGCGGGAAGGTAGCGGTTGAGAGTGGTCATGTATGATTGATCCTAAAGTACCAAAATTATGGGCATGTCCTCCCCAGCGAAGCGGGGGAGCTGTCACGAAGTGATTGAGGGGGAACTTTCCAAAAGCCCGCAGTCGGAGAGGAACACCCCCTCCGACCCCTTTGGGGCCACCTCCCCCGCTCACGCAGGGGAGGACAAACTTGCCTTTGCGGGGACTGGGCTCCCAAAGCTCAAACCGCACTCCCCGCCGCCGCAAACCTCTCAAAAAAAACGCTGTCATCGAGGGTGTCGCTCATGGCGATCCAGGCTTCGTCTGTCAGGCTCTTGCGTAGCGCTATGAACCCCTGCCCGCCCGGGTCACTCAGCGTTCGAAACGCCGTGTTCTGGCCGCTGACAATACCCAACACTGTGTCGGCAACGACTGATGGCGAGGGTCCTGTCGCGTCTGCATCGGCGAAAAATCCCAGCATGCGCTGTCCATGGGGATAGGCACTGTCGGCACGCGGGCTGGGAAGGTTCGCGACTGTCATGTCAGTGGCGACAATGCCTGGTTCAACCAAAGCGACGCGGACACCAAAGGGGGCCAGCTCTTGTGCCAATGCTTCGCTTGCGGCTTCTAGGGCGAATTTTGATGCGCAATAGGCACCCTGTGTGAAGGGCACCATGAGACCTGAAATCGAAGATATGTTGATAATCAGACCGCTGCCCCGCGCGCGCATCGCAGGCACTACGGCCTTCATGCACCTGACGGCGCCAAAGAAATTGGTATTCATCACCGCTTGCATGTCGGCCATTGTTTCATCTTCAAGGGTATTGACCGACAATATGCCCGCATTATTGATCAGGACGTCAATGGGTTTTGACGTGGCAAGCAAACTGGCAAAGGATGTGGAAACCGACGCGTCGTCATCCACGTCTAGGACGGCTTCAATGATTGAAAGATTTTCGTCGCGGGCAATTTTAGCGAGGTCACAGTCGTTTGTGTTGCGCATAGTCGCGATAACGCTGTGACCCGCACGCGCGAGCGTTAAGGCAATCTCGCGTCCAATACCTCGTCTTGCTCCGGTAACTAGAATTTGTGCCATGTGGTGCTTCTCCTTTTTCGATTTCTTGTAAACGTAAGTTTAGTGGGAGCGCGGCGTACCAATGCCGCGCCTTACTTTCGGCGAAAGGCGGCATTGGTATGCCGCGCTTCAAGCCTCAAACCACGCCCATCACCCGCGCGAGCTGAAGCGTGTCGGCATATTGTTGGAAGCTGGCGACTTTCCCGCATTCGACCCGCCACGCATGGACCATTTGGGCGTTGAGTGGTTTGCCGGTGGCTTTGTAGGTACCGTGATAGCGGCCTAGAACGACGACCAAATCCTCAGCCGCGAGGATTTCTTCTACCGAGACGGCAAAGCCATCCCATTCGCCGCCCAAGCGGGCGAACACGCCTGCCGCAATGGCGTCAGGCCCAACATAGGGATTGCCATCGGCATAGCTGTGGTTTTCGGCTTCGTTCCAGATAGTTTTTGGCGTGAAATTACCCAAGACACCACCGACGTCACCGACGGCAAAGGCGGCATAAAGAGATTGAATGAGCGCGGCATTTTCGTGCGACATGAGCGGCTCCTGTGTGACCATAAAATTCTCAAACGGGTGTCATCCCCGACAAGCGGCTTGTGGTGCCATAGCCTGAAGGGCGACGGCCCAAGCGCAGATCGGGGACCTTTTGGCATTTGTGCGCACAAGCCGAGGAGGTCCCCGCTTTCGCGGGGATGACAAACGATTGGGGGACGCCCTATTTCAGGACCAATTCCTGCATTTGCATGCCGCCGCGTTGAATACGCATGACTTGGCGCGCACCGTTTTGAGTGGCGGCTTCGCGATCATTGGAGCGTTGACGCGCGAGCCATTTGTCGCTCATTTGCTCCATTTGAGCCGTCGTTGGGTAGTCGCGCCATTCCTGCACGAGAATCAAATGCGGCTCGCCATCGCGGCGTTGGTTCACGGACAAGACATGGTAACTAAGAAGCCAGCCTTCAGCCTTTAGAAACTCCATATTGGGTTTCCAATTATTCTTGAGCCAATCCATGTAGTTTTCCATTTGACCCGGCACGATCTCGATCCGGCTGGATGACCAGACGCTGCCGGGTGTGTGGCTGACGGCGGGTGCAGCGGTTTGGGCGTTTGCAGCAACCGGCATCAAAGCCGCAGTTGGAATAACAAGGCTTGCGGCGACAATTAAAGTGCGTAGAAATTTCATGTGTGCGTTTCCTCTGCTGCCCCCGTCCATGAGAGCGATGCAAACGGCCCCAGCCGTTCGTGACTGCACTATGTTCAATGAACGCGAATTGCGCCTGACTTCTTTCCGACTTTTATCCGACTTCTTTCCGACCTTTGCAGTTGGGTTTGCGGAATTTGTTACTTTTGTGTACCAAATTTTATACCCAGCAACGCCAAAAATGTCTCACCTGTCATCAGATGATTGGCCGCCATGAACCAAAGGTTTGGATACTTGCCGCCAATAAACCGCACATCCCCTAGTTCTAAGTTCCGATCAAAAAACCTATGGCCGATCAAGCCCGGCACTGCATGAACAACCGGGAACGCCAGCGCGCAATAGATTGGGATGACTGTCAAGCTGGCTATCAACAGCGCCACGCCGCTTAGCGTTCCAAAAATATGGAGCGCCTTGTTTTGCCACGCTTTGTGGTCCTCTTGGTAGGCACCACGGTAAAATGCCCAAAAATCTGATGAAACGCTTGATTGTGTCATGGCTAAATCTCCTACTTGTCAGCAAGGTCATAATATGAGCAATTATTCATAATCATACTCGCATTTGAAAAGCTGCAACAAATGGACACTCCTGTAACACTAAAGCCCCGCAAAATGCCGCTGCAGACGCGCGCCCGTGCGACTTATGATACGATTGTGCAAGCGGCTGCTCAGGTTGTAGCGCGCGATGGGCTAGCTGGATTTAACACCAATGCGGTTGCCACGCGCGCGGGTGTTAGCATTGGCAGCGTTTATCAGTATTTTCCCAACAAAGACGCGCTCATGGTGGCACTTATCCATGCTCAGCAAAGCCGCCAAATGGCAACATTTGAACGAGCAGTCGAGGCCAATGCACAATCGACTTTGCCCCAGACAGCTCGGGCGTTGGTGCGCGCGGCTATGGCTCATCACCACCACGACGCACTGTTTGCAACCGCGATTGATCATGAAGAAGCCCGCCTTCCAATTCAAAATGAGCTTGACGCCTATCTTGATATGGCAGGCCAGGCCCTGCAAGGCGCATTGAGACGCCACAGCCATGAGCTTGATAATATTTGCGTGGAAAGTGCCGCAACCACACTGCCCCGGATGGTGCGCGCCATTGTAGACGTCTGGGCCAATCAAACCCCACCGCAGTTGAAAAAAGCCGAAGACTTGGCCGTGCGCGCAGTTTTGGGTTATTTGCTGGCGGGGTCCATGCTGCATTAACCCGCTGTTAAGCATAGAATCATATTAACTGGCCCCGTCTTCTCCTTGAAGACACCCCACCATACCCGATCTTAAGGGGAGCTTCGCGGCTCCCCCTTTTTTTGGGCGTAATCCTGCTGCTGCATATTGCGTGCGACAAAGGGCTTGCACCATGCGAACACGGCGCTATAACGCGCCCTCCAAGAACGCTGTTCTCAAGTGTTCCCCGATAGCTCAGTTGGTAGAGCAAGCGACTGTTAATCGCTTTGTCGTAGGTTCGAGCCCTACTCGGGGAGCCATTTTTTCTGACTTCTGAGAGCCAAACAGTTTTTACAGCAACCAACGTACCTCGAGCGAGTTACGACAGCTCTCGCGTTGATGATTTGGAAGGTTTTACTGATGCACAAATTTATTTATGGGCTCCACGTTTCGGTCACTCTGCTGACCTCAATTGGCGTTGTATTGCCAGTCCAGAGCTTTGCCCAACCCATTGCGGATCGCCCCTATATTGAGACCACTGGCGAAGGCGTTGTGCGGGTCGATTTTGACATGTTCACCATGCAAGTATCCGCGCGCGGTTCCGCTCCAACCCGTTCCGCCGCCTTAGCCGCTGCTTCGGCCAATGCAGACAAACTGCGCGTCACACTTGGTCGTATTCAGGCAATTGCTGGCTATCGAATAACAGGCACCCAGCCAAGGATTACGGCGATGGGCCCCGGTTGCGCAGATTATGGCACTCCAAATTGCGTCCCCACCAGCTATAACTCCAACATTCTCTATACAATTGTCGCCAGTCCTGCGTCAGGCGGCGGTGCAGCGTTGGTTGTCCTCGAAGAACAGGGATTTGAGGCGCTTGCGCCAAGTTTCAGCCTATCAGACACCAAGGCAGGGGCTATTGCTGCGCGGCGACTTGCATTCGAGAACGCTAAAAATGCCGCCGATGTAGCTGCGGCAACAGCAGGGTGCACACGCGGAAAATTGTTGAACATCACCCTCGACCGCAGACAATTTGAAAGCGAACAAGTCATTGTCACAGGCTCGCGCGGCGGCCCGAGTCCAGTATCCACATTGCAGCCCAGCTTTAATCTGAGCCTTGAGGCAGGAAAGGCGCGACTTGAGGCACAAGTTGGCACGCGCTTTGAGCTTATTTGCCGCTGACCGTTTGCCGGGGATTGCGCATGGGTTACATGCGTTTGTGATACATCTTGCACATGACCCGCTGTGAAGCCGACTTGGCAGAGTGGCGAATTGCTAGTTGTATGCTGCCATGAAAAAATTAGATTTTAGCCGCTTCATTTATTCGTTCATTTCTGCTGCACTTCTTGCCCTAAGTTGGTCATTGGGTACAGCACAAGCCCAAACCGTAACGACACCAATGCCGGGCGTACCCGTCCTTGCCACAGCGCCCAGAGATGCGGTGTGGCCGTGGGAAGGTTCCGACCTTAAGTCCGACCCCAGTGTCACCTATGGCCGCCTGCCCAATGGCATGCGTTATGCGATCCGCCCCAACAAGCTACCCGCAGGCTCGGTTTCTTTGCAATTCCGTGTCGATGCTGGTGCCCAATATGAACGCGATGACCAACGTGGCTACGCCCATTTCATTGAGCACATGGTGTTCAACGGCTCAACCAATATCCCAGAAGGTGAGCTGACCAAAACCATGGAGCGTTTAGGCGCTGGCTTTGGCAGCGACGTCAATGCGCGCGTCACTTATGATGACGCCCTTTACTTTCTCGATATTCCCCGCGTTGATGGTGGGCGCTTGGAGACAGCACTTAAGATTTTCCGTGAGACTGCTGACCGCCTATTATTTGACGAAGCCGCCGTGAAACGTGAAATTGGCGTAGTTTTGTCGGAGCTCAATGATGGCGAGACGCCGTATCGCCGTGTTGGTCGGCGCACATCAGCATTTATGAAACCAGAAGACCTGCGCACCAAACGAGAGCCAATCGGCCAACGAGCGATTATTGAAGGCGCTACAGGCGCGAAGCTGCGCGAGTTTTACAACACATGGTATCGCCCCGACCGCACCATTTTGGTGATCGCCGGCGATGTCGATGTCGAAGCGACAAAAGCACAAATCGTTGCATTGTTTTCTGATTGGCAGCCCAAATCAGCAACAACACCCGCTGACCCTGAAAACGGCACTTGGCCAAACGCTGAGTTGCGGGCGTTGATACAGGTCGAGCCTGAATTGCC